>JBLNAW010000043.1:0-13534 GCA_050259555.1 Solirubrobacterales bacterium | reverse complement strand
AGCAGCCCGGACCCCGTGTCCCCCATGAAGATCCTCGCGGGGAAGAAGTTCCAGGGCAGGAACCCGAGCGCCGCACCGGCGACGATCGCCGACAGGACGGCGGCGCTCGAGGGCTCGGAGCCCGCGTTCGGCCCGAGGGCCATGTAGAGGAAGAACGCCAGCGCGCCGATCGCGACGATCCCGGCGGCGAGACCGTCGAGGCCGTCGATGAGGTTGACGGCATTCACCATGGCCGCGATCCACAGGATCGTGAGGGGAACCGCGAGGTCGGGCGAGAGCGACAGCACGCCCTGGCCCGGGAAGTAGAAGTAGAGGAGCTGCACACCGGCCAGCACGAGCAGCCCGGCCGCCAGCACCTGCCCGGCGAGCTTGCTCGGTGCCGAGAGACCCCTCGTGTCGTCGATCATCCCGATCACGACGATGACCACCGCGGCCACGACCGCCGCGTCGAGCTCGGAGCTGGACTCGCGCAGCCCGGCGAGCGACGGGAGGGCGCGCGCGATGACGAGCGCCGCCGCCACGCCGAGGAAGATCGCGAGGCCGCCGGCGGTCGGCGTCGGCCGCGGGTGCACCTTGCGGTCGGAGGGGTGGTCGATCCAGCCGACCCGCAGCGCGAGCCGCCGAACGAGCGGCGTCGTCACGAACGTGACGCCCAGGCTCACGGCGAAAACGATCAGGTACGGGAGCACGTCTCAGGATGGTACCCCCGGCCGGGCTCCGGCCGGGCGCTACCCCGGGTACGCCGGGAACCGCGCCGCGAGCGCCTCGACCCGTGCCCGGGCGGCGGCCTTCACCTCCGCGTCCTCGGGGCTGCGGAGGACCTCCCCGAGGATGCCCGCGATCTCCTTCATCTCGGGTTCGTCCATGCCGAGGGTGGCCGGGCCGGGCGTGCCCACTCGGATCCCCGAGGGGTCGAGCGGGGGCATCGGATCGAACGGGATCCCGTTCTTGTTGAGCGAGATGCCGACCTCGTCGCAGACGGCCTCGGCGGCGCGACCCCCGACGCCGAGCGGACGCAGATCAGCGAGCGCGAGGTGCGAATCCGTGCCGCCCGAGACGATCCGCAACCCCTCGTCCTCGAGACCCGCGGCGAGCGCGCGCGCCGTGCGGACGGTCCTCGCCGCGTACTCGCGGAAGGTGGGCTCCATCGCCTCCTTCAGCGCAACGGCTTTCGCCGCGATCGCGTTCTCGATCGGGCCGCCCTGCATCATCGGGAAGACCGCGCGGTCGATCGCCTTCGCGTGCTCCTCGCGGCACAGGATCATCGCGCCGCGCGGGCCTCGGAGCGTCTTGTGGGTCGTGAAGGTCACGACGTCGGCAGAAGGGACAGGGCTCGGGTAGGCCCCACCCGCGACGAGCCCGATGAAGTGCGAGGCATCGACCCACAGGAGGGCGCCCACCTCGTCCGCGATCGCCCGGAAGGCCTCGAAGTCGATCGCGCGCGCGTACGCCGTGTAGCCCGCGAGCACGATCTTGGGGTGATGCTCGAGCGCGAGGTCGCGGATCCGGTCCATGTCCAGGAGCTCGGTCTCGCGATCGACCTCGTAGCCGACGAAGTGGAACCACTTGCCCGAGACGTTCACCGGCGAGCCGTGCGTGAGGTGGCCCCCGTGCGCCAGCACGAGCCCGAGCACCGTGTCGTCCGACCGCGGGTCGAGGAACGCACCGAACACCGCCATGTTCGCCTGGGCGCCGGCGTGCGGCTGGGCGTTCGCGTGCTCGGCGCCGAACAGTCGCTTCGCGCGTTCGATCGCGAGCCGCTCGACGGCGTCCACGTTCTCGCAGCCGCCGTAGTACCGGCGGCCCGGGTAGCCCTCGGCGTACTTGTTGTTCATCGTGGACGCGAGCGCAGCGAGCACGGCCGGGCTCGCGTAGTTCTCGGAGGCCACGAGTCGCACCGTCCGACGCTCTCGCCGCACCTCGGCCGCGATCGTCTCGGCGACCTCAGGATCGGAGGCGCGCAGCGCGTCCCAGTCGGCGACGAAGTCCCTCACCGCTCCCCTCTCTCGATCTCGGCGATCTGCTCCACCCGCCGGGCGTGACGGCCGCCCTCGAAGCCGGTCGTGAGCCAGATCCGGACGATCTCGCGGGCGAGGGCGGATGCCACGATCCGTCCGCCCATCGTGAGCACGTTCGCGTCGTTGTGCTCCCGAGAGAGCCGCGCGGTGAACAGGTCGTGGCACAGCGCGGCGCGGATCCCGTGCACCTTGTTCGCGACGATCTGCTCGCCCTGTCCGGACCCGCCGAAGAGGATCGCCCGATCCGCGTTGCCGGCCACGACCTCGCGGGCCGCGGCGGCGCAGAACGCCGGATAGTCGACCGGGGACTCGGAGTCGGTGCCGACGTCGACGACCTCGTGGCCCTCCTCCACCAGGAACCGCTTCACGTCCTCCTTCAACAGGTATCCGGCGTGGTCGCTCCCGATCGCGATCCGCATCCTCAGCCCTCCACCGTGCCGGCGGTCGCCTTCCGCCCCACGAGGCCGTCGACGAGGCGATCGGACCACTCCTTCAGCTCCCACGCGATCGCGCGATAGCCCTCGAGCGGCATGCCCAGTGGGTCCACCACGTCCTCGTCGTAGCGGTTCCGCTCGAACCCGCTGCGGCGCAGCTCCTCGGCCTGGCGCACGCGGGCGGGCAGACCATCAGACCATGGGTCGGCATCCGGGTCGGACGGCAGCCCTTCGAGCAGGATGACGAGCTCCTTCAACGTGAACGTTCGCCCCGCCGCCTCCGGCATCGCGTGCGCGACCTCCTCGCGGTGCTCGGCCGCCATCCCGAGCACGAGGTCGGCGGCGCGGACGTGTTCGGGTCTCAGGCGCCGGGCCGTGTGGCCCGAGATGTCCACGCCGAGCTCCTCGGCCGCGGCGACGGATTCAGGCATCGCGCCCGAACCCTCCCAGCCTGCGGTCCCGG
This sequence comes from Solirubrobacterales bacterium, assembly GCA_050259555.1. Classification (GTDB taxonomy): domain Bacteria; phylum Actinomycetota; class UBA4738; order UBA4738; family HRBIN12; genus HRBIN12. Next base: position 10,619 of record JBLNAW010000043.1, on the reverse strand, counting down.
CCGACGCGACGAGCGGTGCGCGCTCACCGAGCCGAGCCTCGAGCGCCGCCCTCAGCACCCCCTCGGCGATCGGGGAGCGGCACACGTTGCCCGTGCAGACCACGAGGATGGACGCCATGGGACCGCGAGTCTACCGCGGCGTTTCCGGGGACCGACGGCGCCTCAACCGCTGGAGAGCGCCTCGCGGACGTCGGCCTCGGACACCGCGCCGATGCGCACGAACCGCACCTGCGCGTCCGTGAGGTCGACCACGGTCGAGGCGGCGCCTTCGAGCGGCGACCCTTCACACAGGTAGACCTCGACCAGGTCGCCGAACACGGAGCGGAGGCCCTCACAGGTAGCCAGGGTCGCCTCCCCGGAGCGGTTCGCGCTCGTGACGGCGAGCGGGCCGGTCCGGGCGAGCAGGGCCAGCGCGAGGGGGTGATGCGGCATCCGAACCGCGACGGTGTCGGCCTCCTCGCCGAGGTTCCAGTCTCGAGTCCGAGCGGTCCTCGGCAGCACCAGCGAGAGCGGGCCGGGCCAGTACCGTCCGGCGAGCGAGCGCGCCCGGTCGTCGAACGCCGCGACCTCCTCGGCCGCAGCCCGGGTGGCGACGAGGACGGGCAAGCTCAGGTCGCGTGGCCTGCCCTTCGCCTCGAAGAGCCGCGCCGTGGCGGCGGCATCGTCCGGCCGCGTCCCGATCCCGTAGACCGTGTCGGTCGGCATCACCACGAGCCCACCCGCGAGCGCCGCGGCCGCGGCATCGGCGATCGGATCGCTCACGGCCGCCGCCCGACGACGACGCGATCGCGCCCGGCCAGATCCTTGCGCACCTTCACGTCCATGAAGGCGGGCTCGAGCGCGTGCGCCACCTCCGGGCCGTCGCCGGCCGCGATCTCGACGGCGAGGACCCCTCCGTCCCGCAACCAGCGCAGCGCCTCGGCGGCGAGGCGCTCGTACACCTCGACGCCGCCGACGAGCGCGAGCACCGGGTCCGCACGCACCTCGGGCGGGAGGTCGTCGTAGTCCTCCGGGCGGACGTACGGAGGGTTGCTGACGACCAGGTCGATCCAGCCGCGGAGCTCCTCCGGCACGGGATCGAGCAGGTCGCCCTCGCGCACGTCCACGTCGAGCCCGAGCCGGAGCGCGTTCGCTCGCGCGAGCTCGACGGCCTCGGGCGACAGGTCCGTCGCGAGCACCGTGGCGCCCGGACGCTCGTCCTTCACCGCGAGCGCCACCGCACCGGTCCCGGTCCCGACGTCCACGACGACGGGCCCCTCGGCCGGGCCGAGCATCTCGAGCGCGGCCTCGACGAGGATCTCGGTCTCGGGGCGAGGAACGAAGACGCCGGGCCGGACCTCGAGCACGATGCGCCGGAAGGCCTGCTCGCCCGTGAGGTGCTGGAGCGGGGTCCCCGCGCACCGCTGGCAGAGCGCTCGTCCGAACATCCGTGCCTCGCGGGCATCGAGGCCCTCGGTCCGCGTCGAGAGGCCGGCGCGATCGGTCCGGAGCACGTGCATCAGCAGGACCTCGGCCGTCGCCCGCGGGCTCTCGACCCCATGACGCTCGAGGTAGTCGGTCGCCCGCCGCAGCACGTCGGCCGGGCGCACCTCAGCCCTGCCCGTCGCCGGCGAGCTGCGCCGCGCGCTCGGCGGCGAGGAGCGCGTCGACGAACGTGTCGATGTCGCCCGCGAGCACGTCCTGGAGCTGGTGCACGGTGACCTTCACCCGATGATCGGTCACGCGGTTCTCGGGGAAGTTGTAGGTGCGGATCTTCTCGGCCCGCTCCCCCGTCCCCACCTGCGAGCGCCGGGTGGCAGCCTCCTTCGCGGCGGCCTCCTCCTGGGCCCGCAACAGGAGCCGAGCCCGCAGGTACCGCAGCGCCTTCTCCTTGTTCTGGAGCTGCGAGCGCTCCTCCTGGCACTCGATCTTGATGCCGGTGGGCTTGTGGATGATCCGCACGGCCGAGTCGGTGGTGTTCACGCTCTGCCCGCCGGGCCCGCTCGAGCGGAAGACGTTGATCTCGAGGTCCTCCGGGCGGATCTCGACCTCGACGTCCTCGGCCTCGGGCAGAACCGCGACGGTCGCGGTCGAGGTGTGGATGCGGCCCGAGGACTCGGTCACCGGCACACGCTGGACGCGATGGACGCCGGACTCGCGCTTCAGCCGCGAGTACGCGCCCTTGCCCTTCACCTCGACCACGATCTCCTTGAAGCCGCCGAGCTCCGAGGGGGAGGACGAGAGCACCTCGGTCCGCCAGCGGCGGCGCTCCGCATAATGCCGGTACAGCTCCGAGAGCTCGCCCGCCCAGAGCGCCGCCTCTTGGCCGCCGGCGCCGGCGCGGATCTCGACGAGGACGTCCTTCGCGTCGTTCGGATCCTTCGGGATCAGAAGCTCCTCGAGCGCCGTCCGGAGCTCGGCCATCCGCGCCTCGGCGGCCTCGGCCTCGTCCCGCAGGTAGGCGGCCATCTCCGGATCGGCCTCGTCCTTCGCGAGCGCCCGCGCCTCGTCGGCCTGTCCCTTCGCCGTCACGTACTCGCGGTAGGGCCCCACGATCTCCTGCAGCTCGGCGAAGTCCTTCCCGAGCGCGCGGAGACGGTCGGGGTCGTGCGCGACCTCCGGCTCGGCCATCTCGGCCTGGACGCGCTCGAGGCGCTCCACGATCTCGCGCAGGCGTGCTTCGAAGTCCATGGACCGATCATCGCAGGTGGCCCCGATGATCGCCGCGGACGCGAGCGACTAGTGGTCGTCCTGTTCGCCCTCGCCCTGACCCCAGTCCAGGTCGAGCGGCGGGATGTCCGGAACGTCGAGCGCGATCGCCTCGGTCCCGTCCCAGAGCTCCTCGTACGCGGGATCGAGGAGCGCCATCCGGGCCTCGTCGTCGAGCTCGGCCTCGGGGTCGTCGGTCGCGGCCGCGTCGCCGAGCACGATCGTCCGGTCGGACGGAGCCACGTCGGGCTCGGACGAGGCCTCGTCGGGCTCGGGCACGGCCTCGTCGGGCTCGGGCACGGCCTTCTCGGTCTCGGCCGGCAGCACCCACGGCGACGGCCTCGCGGCCGCCTCCTGCATCGTGTCGGGATCCGAGATCGTGGACTCGAGGTCGCGAGCGACGCCGACGAGACGCTCCTGCATCGTCGCGAGCTGCTCGACGAGCGAGTCTCGCTTCGTCGACAGGCCGGCGATCGTCCGGTCGGCCTGCTCGCGCGCCTCGCGCAACAGCGCATCGGCCGACTCGCGGGCTTCCGTGGCGCGAGCCTGCGCGTCGGCGCGGATCTGGTCGGCGTCGGCCCGGGCCTCGCCGAGGATGCGCTCGGCTTCGGCGGAGGCCTCCCGCTTCGCCCGCTCCGAATGGTCGTCGGCTGCGCGCAGGACGCTCGCGACGCGCTCGGCGAGCTGCGCGTACGGGTCGACCCGCGGCTGGGCGGCGGCGCGGACCGCGGAGTCGGCCTCCAGGCGCGACTCGCGGATGATCGACTCGAGCTCTTGGATCTGGTCGGCCACCTTCTCGAGGAAGTCGCGCACCTGGGCGGGATCGTAGCCCCGACGGATCGCGACGAACTCGCGACGCCGGATGTGGTCGGCGCTCATCAGCACCGGGAGGTCGAGGTCGGTTGCAGACACGGGGAAGCCTCCTCGATGGTCTCGGGGACGTTCCCGATGCTAGACGGCGACCGCCCCGATGCAAGGACCCGCGCGAACTTCGCGCGAGCTCAGGTGCCCGTCGGCTCGGCCGGCTCGGCTTCCGCCTCGCGGCGCAGGACCTCGTCGAACGAGGCGATCGCGACCTCGATCTGATCGCGCTCGGGCGGCTTGGTCGTGATCTTCTGCAGCCACAGCCCCGGCACCATCAGCGCGTGGATCAGCCGGGAGTCTGGGAACCGGGCGCCCAGCCGAAGCATCTCGAACGCGAGCCCGGCGATGATGGGGATCGCGATGATCCGCGAGCCGATGCGCCACCAGATCCCGGGGTTCCCGAAGACCGCGAACACGAAGATCGTGATGACCATCACGAGCAGCAGGAAGTTCGTGCCGCACCGCACGTGGAGCGTCGAGTACCGGTCCACGTTCTCGGGCGTGAGCTCCTCCCCGTGCTCGTAGGCCGCGATCGTCTTGTGCTCGGCTCCGTGGTAAGCGAAGACGCGTCGGATCTCCTTCGTCCGGCCGATGATCGCGAGGTACCCCAGGAACAAGAGCACGCGGAACACGCCCTCGCCGGCGTTCACGAGGATGCTCGAGTCCACCTCCCGGCCCACCCACCGGAAGGCGACGGCGGGAACCACGATGAAGATGCCGACGAACAGCACGATCGCGATCCCCATCGAGAGCGCCATCCCGCGGGACGAGAGCTGCTCCTCCTCGGGCGCCGACTCGCGGGCACTGATCGACAGCGCTCGGAAGCCGATCGCGAGCGCCTGCCCGAGCGCGATCACCCCGCGCAGCATCGGCTTCGTGAGGATCGGGTGCCGCGCGGCGACCGAGTCGATGTGGTGCGACTCGACGTGGAGGGACCGGTCCGGCTTGCGGACGACGACCGCCCACACGTCGCGGCCGCGCATCATGACGCCCTCCACGACGGCTTGACCGCCGTAGAAGTGGTTCTGTCGGCTCGCGTCCTCCGCCATCCGGGCGGCGGATCCTACGAGGACACCTGCTTGCCGTATCGGCGCTGGAAGCGCTCGACGCGGCCACCGGTGTCGACGAGCTTCTGCTTGCCCGTGTAGAACGGGTGGCAGTTCGAGCAGATCTCGACGCGCAGCTCGGACTTCGTGCTCCGGGTCTGGAACGTGTTCCCGCACGAGCAGTGCACGTTCGCGATGACGTACTCCGGGTGGATCCCCTGCTTCATGGTTCGTCCAACTCCTCACTCACACTCGGCCAGCCAGCTTACGCGCCCCGGACCGTGGCGATCTCCTTCAGGAACTGCTCGTTCGACTTCGTGACCCGGATCTTGTCCGTGAGCAGCTCGAGCGCGGCCCCCGGCTCGAGCGCGTGGAGCACCCGGCGGAGGCGCCAGACGAGCGCGAGCTCCTCGGGCGGCATCAGCAGCTCCTCCTTGCGGGTACCGCTCGCCTCCACGTTGATCGCGGGGAACAGACGCTTCTCGGCGAGCTGGCGGTCCAGGCGGAGCTCCATGTTGCCCGTGCCCTTGAACTCCTCGAAGATCCCCTCGTCCATCCGCGACCCGGTCTCGACGAGGGCACTCGCGATGATCGTGAGGCTGCCGCCCTCCTCGATGTTCCGGGCGGCGCCGAAGAACCGTCGTGGTGGGTAGAGGGCGGTCGAGTCGATGCCGCCGGACAGGATCTTGCCCGAGGCCGGCGCGGCGAGGTTGTAGGCCCTCGCGAGCCGGGTGATCGAGTCCAGGAGAACCGCCACGTCGCGTCCCATCTCGGCCAGACGCTTGGCGCGCTCGAGCACCAGCTCGGTGACCTGGATGTGCTGGTCCGGCGGCTTGTCGAAGGTCGAGTAGACGACCTCGGCCGCCGAGACCGTGCGCTGCCAGTCGGTCACCTCCTCGGGACGCTCGTCCACGAGGAGGATGATCACGTGCGTCTCGGGGCTCGAGCTGATGATCCCGTTCGCGATGTTCTTCAGCACGGTCGTCTTGCCGGCCTTCGGCGGGGAGACGACCATCCCCCGCTGACCCTTGCCCACCGGCGCGACCATGTCGATGATCCGCCCGGTCACGTCGGTCGGCCCCGTCTCCAGGCGGAACCGGTCGTGCGGGAACAGCGGGGTGAGCTTCTCGAAGACCGGCCGCGCCTTCGCCGTCTCGGGATCGATCCCGTTCACGGTGTCGATCTGGAGCAGCGCGAAGTACTTCTCGTTGTCCTTGGGGTGCCGCACCTTGCCGGTGACGGTGTCGCCCTTGCGGAGCATGAAACGCCGGACCTGCGAGAGCGACACGTAGATGTCCTGCTGGCCCGGCAGGAACCCGGACGTCCGCAGGAACCCGTAGCCCTCGGGCAGGATGTCGAGCAGCCCGGTCGCGGTCGGCGCGGTCGCGAGCTCCTCCTCGCGCACCTCGAACTCGCGCTGGCGGCGCTCCTCTCGCTGACGGCGACGCTCCTCTCGCGAGGGCCGACGGCGTCCGCCGTCCGGCCCGCCTCGGGACTCCCCGCCGCCCTCGGGTCGGCCGCCCTGCGGTCGCGCGGGGCGATCCGTCCGTTGCGGGCGGTCGTTCCGCTCGGGCCGGTCGGCTCGGGGCATGGCGTCCACCCGGTCCTGGTCCGCGACCTGGACCGGTCGCTCCGGTCGTTCCGTGCGCTCGGCGGCCGAGTTGCCCGAGTTGCCGTCGTCCCGAACCTCGCCGTTGCCCTCGGCCGTCGGGGCCTCGGGCTCGGTCGTGGGGGGTGGCGGCGCGGTCGTCGTGCGGCGCGGCGCCGGAGCGCTCGCTCCGTTCTCGTGCGCCATGATGCTCTCGATGAGGTCCGCCTTCTTCAGGCGCTGATGACCCTCGATCCCGAGGTCCGTCGCCATCTGGTGCAGCTCGGCGGCGACCTTCCCCTCGAGGGCGTTCTTGTCGATCGTGGCCACTTAGGCTCCTTCCTCCAGCTCCTCGTGCAGGGCCTTCCAGTCCTGGAGGAACTTCTCCAACCCGATGTCGGTGAGTGGGTGCTTCACCAACTGCTTGAACACCGCGAACGGCATCGTCGCGATGTCTGCTCCCGCCTGCGCCGACTCCACCACGTGCATCGGATGGCGCAGCGACGCGGCGAGCACGTTCGTCTCGTATCCCTGGATCTCGTAGATCTCGCAGATCCGGCGCAGCAGGTCCATGCCGTCGGACGCGACATCGTCGAGGCGCCCGAGGAACGGCGACACGATGTACGCGCCGACCTCGGCGGCCAAGATCGCCTGCGCGGGCGAGAACACGAGGGTCACGTTGATCCTGATGTCGTCCTTGATGAGACGTTGGCCGGCCGCAAGGCCATCCGGGGTCATCGGGACCTTCACGACGGCGTTCGGCGCCATCTGCGCGAGCCCGACGCCCTGCTCGTACATGGCATCGGCTTCGAGCTCCGTCGTCTCGAGCGAGATCGGCCCGTGGACCTCCTCGAGGATCTCTTTCCAGACCCGCTCGGGGTCGGCGTGCTCCTTCGCGACGAGCGACGGGTTCGTCGTCACCCCTCCGAGGACGCCCCACCGGTTGATCTCGCGGATCTCGTCGATGCTCGCGGTGTCTAGGAACAGCTTCACGTGTGACTCCCTTCCCGCACCCGTGGGCGCCCGTTCGTGACCGGTCGCACCTGCGCGGCTCGTTCCATGGCCTTCTCCATCACGAGGTCGATGACCGCCGCGAGGGATCGGTCGAAGTCGTAGTTCGGAACCACTGGCACACCGTGCGACAGCGCCTGGCTCTTGATGTACCGCTGGATCCTGCGGATGTTCTCGAACCCGTCCAGATACCGGGTCGCCGGCCGACCCTCCTGGTCGGCCCACCGAGCCACGAAGTGGCTCCGGTGGACGTCCTCGTCCTCGACCGTGACGACGACCGGCACCGCGAGGATCCGCTCCTCCCAGGCCTCCAGGTCGAGGAACCCCGGCACGATGTGCGCCCCCTCCAGGATGATGTCCGTGCCCTCGAGCGCCGCGCGCTCGACCAGCGCCTGGAGCCCGACGACCACGGACGAGGTCTGCTCGCGGAACCCGACCACCGCGGACTCGCGCCCTGGGGGCTCGCGCAGCGCCGAGCCGGCCTCGAACGACGAGGCGTGGAGCGAGGGCATCAGCTCTCGCGAGAACATCGCGCGCATGACCTCGCGGACCGCGTCGCTCGCGACGACCCGGACGATGCCGAGTCGAGCGGCGAGCTGCGTCGCGATCGTCGACTTGCCGACCCCCGTCGTGCCGCCGATCAGGAGCACGAGCGGGATGTCGAGCGCCTCCACCTCGCGCCAACGCACGTAGTTCTTCGCGTAGCGCTCGCCCGCGACCTCCTCGAGCACCTCGAGCGTGAGGCGGTCGAGCGCGGCGCTCGTCACGGAGGGGCCGAGCTCGACGAGGCGTCCCTCGATGGCCTCGGCCACCTGGTAGGCGCGCACGGGTGAGAGACCCGTGACCATGACCTGGGAGGCCATCAGGCCCTTCGAGTAGGGAAGCCCGGTCTCACGATCGGAGATCAGGATGTGGGGGCTCTTCGTGTCCCTCGTCATCGTTCCTTATCGGCGCGTCTGCCAGCGCCGTTCTGCGAGCCGGATCGTCTGGGTGATCGCCGCCGAGAGCTCGGCGGGGTCTCCTTCGACGACCACGGCTCGGTTGTCACAGAACACGACCTCTGCTCCCCGGCCGAGTGCCCGGTCGCAGGCGATATCCACCGCCGCGGCCTTCAGCTCGGTGAGGAGCACGTCGTACTGCGGTGCACCGTCCATGTCCATCGCCAACCCGGCTCGGTCTGCCAGCCGGGAACTCCAACCCACCACGCGACACCCATGGGCCGCTCCGAGGTGCTGGATCTGCCTCGCGGCGACCCGCCCAGGTGCCGTCGTGGTGAAGAACACATCCCGTCCCCGCACATCGCCCAGCGGCAGTGGCTCGAACTCCGTCACGACGAGCCGGGCATCATCGCGCAACCGCTGAACGTGTGATCGCAGGGTGGGAAGGTTCTCGCGCCCGGCTGGGCTATCGGCCATCGTAACAACGACCAGGTCCGATAGCAACAGTCGGAACGGGCCGAGGTATCCGCCGAGGTACTCGGGCGGCAGCGTCGCGGGCACGACGAGCGTCCCCGCGTCCCACGGCACGGGTGGGATCGAGGCGCCGCTGCCCTCGAGGAGGACGAGCCCGGCTCCGAGCTCCTGCGCGAGCTGGGCCGCGGGACGGACGCTCGAGACGAACGGGGCCCCCGCGAGCCCGCCGCCGGCGCGCCGGGCGCCGACCGTCGTGACGCCCGTGGTGACGGCGTCCTCGAGGTAGTCCGACGCCGCGTGCTGACCCGAGCGGACGAGCTCGAGCAGCCGCTCGACGCCGACCGACCCGGCCTCGGCGACCTGCGGCGCGGCCGGCCCGCCCCGGCCCATCGCGACGATGACCGGGTTCGACCCGAGCCCCGACGCGACCCGCGCCACCTCGCCGGCGATCGCGGTCTTGCCGGTCCGCTTGCCGGTGCCGATCACCGCGACCGTCGGCACGCGGAGCGGGGGCCCCGTGATCGGCGGATCGAGGCGGAAGTCGGGGCCGAGGTAGGCGACCCCCCGCGCGAGCGCGACGGCGATCAGCTCCATCCGCTCCCGATAGCCGAGCACCGGCTCGTCGGACAGGTCGAGGACGGCGTCCGGCGCGAGCTCCTCGAGCGCCTCCGCGAGCGAGGCTCCCGGGTCGGCCCCTCCCGCCCGGAGCGGCATCCCGAGCTGGAGGACGCCCTCCGCGTCGAGCTTCTCGATGCCGCCGACGAGCAGCGCGCCGCACACGTCGTACCCACGGGCCCGAGCGGACGAGATCGCCCACCGCGTCACGGGTGGGTAGTGCTCACCATCGACGAGGACGAGGACGTTCACCGATGCCTCCCGAGGGCGCCCGCCGCGTCGCTACTCGAGCGGCGTGCTCGCCCGTTGCTGGACCGGTGGTTCGAACTCCCGGTAGAACTGCTCTCCGGTCGAGAGCGAGAAGTGCGCGATCATGGAAGCGCCCCCGAACGGGTAGCGGCGCATGATGCGGACGTCGTCGCCGTCGACCTCGAGCACGTTGTAGCAGGGCTTCGTGTAACCGCGCACCCGGAGCGAGGACACGGTGCCGGCGTTCGCGATCCACAGGTTCTCGAGGTGCCAGACGTACGGGACGTGCTTGTGTCCCGAGAGCACGATGTTCACGCCGGCGGTCACGAGCTCCTCGAGGACGTCCCCCGCGTCCATCACCGTGCTGCGCTCGCGGCCGGTGCCCGGGATCGGCAGCAGATGGTGGTGCAGCACGAAGATCTTCACGTCGGCAGGCTGCGCGAACTGCTCCTGGATCCAGCCGTAGTGCATGCGACCGACCATGCCTTCCTGCAGGTCGGGCTCGCTCGAGTCCACGCCGACGATGTGCACGCCCGCGACGTCGGCGCTCCAATGTCGAGCGCCGATCAGATCCTCGAAATGCAGGTAGCCCACGTTGCGTGCGTCGTGGTTGCCGGGGACGGTGTACATGGGCGCCTCGATGCGCTCGGCATAGGCGAGCCAGTGCTTGTACTCCTGCCGGTATCCCTCGTTCGTCAGATCGCCGGTGTTCACGATGACGTCGGGCTTCAGCTCGTTCAGCTCGGCGATGACCCGCTGCATCATGTTGGGCACGAAGTAGGGCGAGCCGACGTGCGGATCGGAGATGTGGGCGATCGTGACCACGCGGCCAGTCTACCGACGCGGCCCGGGAGGCTCGGTGGCCGCTGACCCCGCGGTGCGGGTGCCAGGACGAGCGACGATACTTCCAGCGTGAACGGGCTCGACATCGTGCTGGCGGTGGTGCTCGCCGTCGCGGCGGTCGCCGGCTACCGGCGGGGAGCCACGATGCAGCTCTTCTCCTACGGCGGCCTGCTGGTCGGCCTGGTCGTCGGCGCCCTGATCGCCCCGCGTCTCGCGACGACGGTCGACAGCCACGCCGCCCAGGCCGGCGTCGCCGTCGCGACCCTGCTCCTCACCGGCGCCGTCGGCGACGCCGTCGGCCTC
>JBLNAW010000042.1:0-3258 GCA_050259555.1 Solirubrobacterales bacterium | reverse complement strand
CCGCATCCCGCGCAGGGTACCGGCTCGGCCGTGGGGCGGGCCCCCACTGGTACGACTCAGCCACCCGTCCCCGCCGTCCCAGTCGGTCACGACGCCCCCCGCCTCCTGGATCAGCAGGCCCCCGGCCGCCACGTCCCACGGGGCCAGCGCTAGCTCGAAGAACCCCTCGAACACGCCGGCCGCCACCCACGCCAGGTCCAGGGCCGCCGCGCCCGGCCGCCGGAGGTCCTCGAACCGCTCGAGACCGGCTCGGAACACCCGTAGGTACCGTTCGAGCAGCTGCTCCTTCCGCCGGAAGGGGAACCCGGTCGCCACGATCGCCTCGGAGGCCGCCCGCGAGGACACCGCCAGGCGCTCCGGCTCCCCACCCTCGCGCGTGACCCACGCCCCCTCGCCGAGCCCCGCCGACCACGTCTCGCCCAGGAACGGCGCGTGCACGGCTCCCGCCACCGGGCGCCCGCCCTCGACCAGCGCCACCGACACCCCGACCGCCGGGAACCCGTGCACGAAGTTCGTCGTGCCGTCGAGCGGGTCCACCACCCAGGAGCGCTCGGCCCACGAGCCGCCGCCCGCGCCCTCCTCGCCGACCACGGGGATCCCCGTCGAGGAGCGCAGGAACGCCTCGATGGCGCGCTCGCTGGCGCGGTCGACCTCGGTCACGTAGTCGCCGGCGCCCTTCATCTCGGCGCCCCTGGTCCGAAGGCCGGCCGCCCGGACGATCTCGCCGCCGACGAGCGCCGCGCGCTCGGCCACGCTCCGCATGTCCACGCGGGCACGGTAGCAGCCCCGCGCAGGCACGCTCGTTGACACCCCAGGCACGCGCCTAGTAGCGTTATCGCTCGCGCCGGACAGGGCGGGTGTGTCTGGACGCCGAACTGCCTCCCAGGGGGACCACCACGGGCGGAGTGCGCCCTGGCGCCGGCCCCTGGGGCATGACCCGCGGTTCCGCGCTCACGGGCGGGACCCCTGGACCATTTGACAAGTCGAGAGCGTAGACGGGAACAGCATGCCCACGATCCAACAGCTGATCCGAAACGGGCGGAAGAGTCCGAAGGAGAAGACGAAGGCGCCGGCCCTCAAGGGGGCCCCGCAGCGCCGTGGGACGTGCACCCGCGTCTACACCACCACCCCAAAGAAGCCGAACTCGGCCCTGCGCAAGGTCGCCCGCGTCCGCCTCTCGAGCGGCATCGAGGTCACCGCCTACATCCCCGGCGTCGGCCACAACCTGCAGGAGCACTCGATCGTGCTCGTCCGCGCCGGCCGCGTCCGCGACCTGCCGGGCGTGCGCTACAAGATCATCCGCGGCACCCTGGACACCGCCGGCGTGAAGGACCGCAAGAAGGCCCGCTCCCGCTACGGCGCGAAGAAGGGCGGCGAGTAAGCATGCCGCGCAAAGGTCCTGCCGCTCGCCGCGATATCCAGCCCGACCCCGTCTACCAGAACGTCCTGGTCACCCAGCTCATCAACAAGGTGCTCCTCGACGGGAAGAAGTCGCTGTCCGAGCGCACGGTCTACAAGGCGCTCGAGGTCATCAGCGAGCGCACGGCGAACGACCCGGTGATCGCCCTCAAGAAGGCGGTCGACAACGTCCGCCCGCTGCTCGAGGTGCGCTCTCGGCGGGTCGGCGGCGCGAACTACCAGGTCCCGGTCGAGGTGCGCCCGACCCGCGGCACCACGCTCGCGCTGCGGTGGCTCGTGAACAACGCGCGCTCGCGCAAGGAGCACTCGATGGCGGACCGCCTGGTGGGCGAGATCATGGACGCCTCCACCGGGCAGGGCGTCTCGGTCAAGCGGCGCGAGGACATGCACAAGATGGCGGAGGCGAACCGAGCGTTCGCGCACTATCGATGGTGATCGAGGGGCAGCTCGTGGCCGGGCCCGACCGGGGCCCGGCTTCTCGTGAGGGGGGTCGATAGGCATGGCGACCCCTGCGGAGAAGGTGGACGTGTCCGAGACGGTGGAGAAGACCGGCAAGCCCGAGGGCTCCCAGCGGGGGGCCGGCAAGAGCCTGGTCATCCGCGAGTACCCGCTCGTGCGGACCCGGAACATCGGGATCATGGCCCACATCGACGCGGGCAAGACGACCACGACCGAGCGGATCCTCTACTACACGGGCAAGGCCTACAAGATCGGCGAGGTCCACGAGGGCACCGCCCTGATGGACTGGATGGTCCAGGAGCGCGAGCGCGGGATCACGATCACCTCGGCGGCCACCACCTGCGTGTGGAAGGACCACTGGATCAACATCATCGACACGCCCGGCCACGTGGACTTCACGGTCGAGGTCGAGCGCTCGCTCCGGGTCCTCGACGGCGCGATCGCGGTCTTCGACGCCGTCGCCGGGGTCGAGCCGCAGACCGAGACGGTCTGGCGCCAGGCCGACCGCTACGGCGTGCCCCGCATCTGCTTCGTGAACAAGATGGACCGAACCGGCGCGGACTTCACCCGCACGGTGGCGATGATGGTCGAGCGCCTGCACGCGGACCCGCTCGTCCTCCAGCTCCCGTGGGGCTCCGAGTCCGACTTCCAGGGCGTCATCGACCTCGTCGAGATGAAGGCCCTGCACTGGGTCAACGAGATGGGCGAGGAGTGGGAGACCCACGAGATCCCCGCCGAGCTGCTCGAGGCCGCCACCAAGGCCCACCACGACCTGTTCGAGAAGCTCGCCGACCATGACGAGTCGCTCATGGACAAGTTCGTCCACGAGGACGAGCCGACGGTCGAGGAGCTCCGCCGCGCGATCCGCCGGGCGACGCTCGCGAACGAGGGCGTCCCGGTCCTGTGCGGCACGGCCTTCAAGAACAAGGCGATCCAGCCCCTGCTCGATGCGATCGTGGCCTACCTCCCGGCGCCGACCGACGTGCCGCCGGTCGAGGGCCACACCCCCAAGGGCGAGCACGCCGAGCGCAAGCCCGACGACACCGAGCCGTTCAGCGGCCTCGTCTTCAAGATCATGTCCGACCCCTACGTGGGCCGGCTCACGTACGTGCGCGTGTACTCGGGCGTGCTGCGCTCGGGCGCGCACGTCGAGAACACGACGAAGGACCGCAAGGAGCGCATCGGCCGCATCCTCCAGATGCACGCGAACCACCGCGAGGACATGGACGCGGCGTTCACCGGCGACATCGTCGCGATCGTCGGCCTGAAGCACTCGACCACCGGGGACACGCTCGCCGAGCCCAGCAAGCCGATCGTGCTCGAGTCGATCAGCTTCCCGACGCCGGTCATCTCGGTCGCCGTCGAGCCGAAGACCAAGGC
>JBLNAW010000041.1:0-7124 GCA_050259555.1 Solirubrobacterales bacterium | reverse complement strand
GCGCGACCCACGTCATCACGGTCAGCGTGTAGTGGGTGCTCGAGGCGTTCCAGATCGTCAGGTCGTGCGCGGCGCCGATGCTCGAGGGCATCACGCGCGGGTACAGGTTCAGGAACACCGTCGCCGTCAGCAGCACGATCGCCAGCCCCGTCGAGAGGAACGCCCAGCCGTCGAGTTTCTCCCGCAGGAGCCACTCGACGGCGGCGACCGCCACCAACGCGCCGATCGGGATCACGCCGGGCACGATGCCGTCGTTCTCGCGCGCGTTGAAGAACGTCCACGTGAGGAACCCGACCACCGCGAGGGTCGCGGGGACCGCGAGCATCCTCGCGACGCGCCGAGCGCGGAGCTGCAGCTCGGTGTCGGTCCTCAGCGTGAGGAAGACCCCCCCGTGCAGCGTGAAAAGCAGGAGCGACGTCAGTCCGCCGAGGAGCGCGTACGGGTTCAGCAGGTCGAAGAACGAGCCCACGAACTCCTTGTTGCCGTCGATCGGTACGCCGCGGAGCAGGTTCCCGAACGCGACTCCCCACAGCAGCGCGGGGAGCGCGCTGCCCCAGAAGATCGCGCGGTCCCACCAGCGCGCCCACTCGGGATGCTTGTCCTTGCCGCGGAACTCGAAGGCAACCCCGCGGAAGATGAGCGCCGCGAGGATCAGGAACAGCGCCAGGTAGAAGCCGCTGAACAGCGTCGCGTACCACTCGGGGAACGCCGCGAACGTCGCTCCGCCGGCGACGATCAGCCAGACCTCGTTGCCGTCCCACACGGGTCCGATCGTGTTCACCATGATCCGGCGGTCGATCTCGTCCTTGCCGAGGAACGGCAGCAGGATGCCGACGCCGAAGTCGAAGCCCTCGAGGAAGAAGTAGCCGATCCACAGCACCCCGATCAGCGCGAACCACAGCGACTCGAGGTTCAGGTAGCCCTGGTCCATCCCCGTCACCTCCTCAGTACACGAGCGCCGGCTCGGCGCCCGTCTCGGTGACGGCCGGGGGCTCCGACCGCGCGTACTTCCGCAGCAGGTAGACGTCGACGACGGTGAGGAACCCGTAGATGAGCGTGAAGCCGACGAGCGTCGTCACCACGAGCCCAAGGCCGACCGAGCCCGAGACCGCGTCCCGCGTGAGCATCACGCCGAACACGACCCACGGCTGCCGTCCCATCTCGGTCATGATCCATCCGGTCGAGTTCGCGAGGTAGGGGAGCGCGATCACGAGCGGCGCGAACCGCAGGAACCGGGTCGCCCGGCCGAGCGTGCCCCGCCGCACGAACCACAGTCCGAGCACCGAGACGAGGATCATCAGCATCCCGGCGCCGACCATGAGCCGGAACGACCAGTAGATGACGCCGACGACCGGGATGTACGAGCCGGGGCCGAACCGCCGCTCGTACTCGGCCTGGACGTCGTTGATGCCACGGACCTCGCCGTTCCACGTGTTCGTCGTCAGGACCGAGAGCAAGTGCGGCAGCTGGATGTTGATGTGGTTTCGCCCGTTCTGGATGTCGCCGACGGCGAACAGCGAGAACCCGGCGCCCTTCTCGTCCTCCCACAGGGCCTCGGCGGCGGCGGTCTTCATCGGCTGCTGCTTCGCCACGAGCTGCGCCTGGAAGTGACCGCTGAACGCGACCCCGAGGCTCGCGAACAGCGACACGACGAGCGCGACCGTGATCGAGCGGCGGAACACGCTCGAGCCGGGGTCCCGGCGCAGGTGCCAGGCGCTCACGCCGATCACGAACATCCCGCCGGTCACGAGCGCCGCGAGCATCGTGTGCCCGAACGCGCTCCACGCCGTGATGTTCGTGAGGAGCGCGAAGAAGTCCTTGAGCTCGGCGCGCCCGGTCGCCGGGTTCACCTCGTGGCCGACCGGGTGCTGCATCCACGCGTTCGCGGCCAGGATGAAGAACGCCGAGATCGCGGTCCCGAACGCGACGATCCAGATCGTCGCCGCGTGCACCCGTGGCGAGAGGCGGTCCCACCCGAAGATCCACAGGCCGAGGAACGTGGACTCGAGGAAGAACGCAGCGAGCCCCTCGATCGCGAGCGGCGCCCCGAAGATGTCGCCGACGAACCGGCTGTACGCCGACCAGTTCATCCCGAACTGGAACTCCTGCACGAGGCCGGTGACCACGCCCAGGGCGAAGTTGATGAGGAAGAGCTTCCCCCAGAACCGCGTCATCCGCAGGTAGTCGGGCTTCTGGGTGCGGACCCACGCGGTCTCCATGATCGCCGTGAGGAACGCGAGCCCGATCGAGAGCGGCACGAAGAAGAAGTGGAAGATCGTCGTGATGGCGAACTGCCATCGCGCGAGGTCGAACGCGTCCATGCGGGCCTCCTCCGCGTTCGCGGTTCGAGGGACATCCTTGTCGCGACGTGTCCGCAGGAGCGAGGCCGCACGGCCCTCGACCCCGGGGACGAACGGTCAGGACGCCGGTCGAGTGGAGGGTTGGCGCTCGTGGATGGGGCCGGGGCGGTCTCGCAGGAACCCGCCGCCGCGGCCGCGCTTGAGCGCCACGATCTCGGCGACGATCGCGGCGGCGATCTCCTCGGGGCCCTCGGCGCCGAGGTCGAGGCCAGCGGGCGTGCGGAGACACGCCTCCTCGGCCTCGCCGATCTCGAGTCCCTCGTCGCGGAGCTCGTGGAGCAGGCGCTGGGTCCTCGCGCCCGGGCCGAGCATCGAGATCGAGCGCACGGTCGAGCGCAGGAGCTCGCGCAGGTAGTCCTTGTCGCGCAGGAAGTTGTGGGTCATCACGACGACGAACGTGCGCTCGTCGAGCGGGGCCTTCTTCACGACCTCGTCGGGACGCTCGAGGGCGACGAAGCCGGCCGCCTGCGGGAAGCGCTCGTTGGTGAGGAACGCGGGCCGGTCGTCCACGACGACCGGGCTCCAGCCGAGGTTCGCGGCGGCGGCGACGAGCGGTGCGGCGTCGTGGCCGGCGCCGCAGATCACGAGCCGCAGCGGTGGCTCGAGGACCTCGACGAACGCGCGGACGCCCTCGGCGAGCTCGCGGATCTCGGAGCGCTCGGCGGCGAGGAGCTCGGTCCCGGCCTCGGCGGCCGCTCGGTCGACCGACACGTGGCCGAGCGAACCCTGCGTGGTCCCGTCGGGCTTCACGAGGAGGCGGTTGCCCTGCTCGACGCCGTCGAGGTCCCCGGGCTCGAGCACGGTGACCATGCAGATCGGGCGCTCCTCCTCGAGCGCCATGCGGAGCGCGCCGGCGACCTCGGCGGCCTTGTCGGCGGGCTCGACGAACAGCTCGATCGCGCCGTTGCAGCCGAGGCCCCAGCCCCACACCGCGTCGTCGTCCGCCGTGAGGTCGAACGAGACGACCCGCGCGTGGTCCTCGGCCATCACGATGCGGGCCACGTCGGCGACGTCGTTCTCGAGGCACCCGCCGCTGATGTTGCCGATCGGCGCGCCTTCCTCGGGCACGAGGAGCCGGGCGCCCGGGCGGCGGTATGTCGAGCCCCGCACGGCGACGACCGTCGCGAGCGCGAGCCGCTCGCCCCGCGCCGAGAGCGACTCGATCGCCTGGAGCACGTCGGTGAGCTCGCTCATCGGCTCGATGGTAGGGGGGTTCCCGCGAACGGTCGAGCCCGCCGCGGCGCTAGGCTGTGGGCGTGTCCGTGCTCGCCGGGAACCGACGCTTCTTCATGGTCGCCGTCCCGATCTTCGTGGTGGCGATCGGCTTGGTGGTCACGTACCTCGTGATGCGGCCCACGATCAGACGCAACGCGGCGGACCTCGTCGAGTCCAAGCTCGGGATCGTCGTCGGCGTCGTCGACGACATCCGTGCGGCCGAGGGCGGCCTCGGCGCCGCCACCGCCGCGCACCTCGACGAGGTCGCCCCCGAGGAGTTCGGCTTCCAGGGACCGGACGTGCCCTCGGACGAGCCGCTCGTCGTGAGCGTGCTCGCGACCGACGAGATGTGGACCGGCGCCGCGAGGGCGGACTCGGGCGCGTGCTACTTCGTGCGGGTCACGGCATCCGGCGCGGTCCAGCACGGCACGATCCCGGGGAACGTCTGCACGGCGCAGGTCGCGAGCGCGGCCGACCCGCTCGGCTGGCCCGACCTCTAACCGGGCATGCCCAAGGGTTCGCCGCGCCGCAACGGGGAACACGCGGCTCGCGGCGCTATGCTCGCCGTGGCGCCCGCCCGACCCGGAGACCGACGCGATGCTCTACCTGTCCACGTACCTCGGCCGGCCCGTGTTCGACGCGGCGAACCGTCCCGTCGGTCGCGTGCTCGACCTCGTCGCCCGGCTCGACGGCGAGTACCCGCTCGTCATCGGACTGCGGGTGCGAACGAAGAAGCGGACCCGCGTCGACCTGGACTGGACCGACGTCCGCGCGTTCGAGATCTCGCAGGTGATCCTCACGCGGACGACCGAGGACCTGCACCCGTTCACGCTCGGCGACCGGGACGTGCTGCTCGCGCGCAACGTGATGGACAAGCAGATCGTCGACCTCGAGGACCGGCGGCTGATCCGGGTCCAGGACGTGCAGCTCGCGCGGACGGGGACGCGCCTGCGGGTGATCGGCGTGGACGTCTCGACCTCGGCGCTCCTGCGGCGGCTGCGGTTCGCGAAGCTCGCCGACCGTGTGGCCCGCCGCAAGCCGCCGGACTCGGTGGCGTGGTCCGACGTGGACGTCGGCTCGTGGAAAGACCCGAACGTGAAGCTGCGCGTCACGCGCTCGGGCGTGCGACGGCTCCACCCGGCCGACCTCGCCGAGATCGCCTCCGAGCTCCCGCCCGCCGAGGGCGTCGGCCTGCTCGAGGCCCTCGAGGAGGAGCTCGCGGCCGACACGCTCGAGGAGATGACCCCCGAGGACCAGGTTCGGATGCTCGAGGCGCTCGGACCCGAGCGCGCGGCCCGGCTGCTCGAGCGGATGTCGCCCGACGACGCGGCCGACCTGCTCCAGGACCTCGAGCGCGAGGACGCCGAGGCCCTGCTCTCGGAGATGGACCGCGACGAGGCCGCCGAGATCCTCAAGCTCCTGCGGTACGAGGAGGAGAGCGCCGGCGGTCTGATGACGACCGAGTTCGTCACGGTGAAGCCTGAGGTGACCTGCCAGGGCGTGATCGAGGCGCTCCGCAACCGCGTCCCCGACGAGGAGCACGCGTACCACGTGTACGTGACGGACGAGACCGGCACGCTCGTGGGGGAGATCTCGTTGTACGAGCTCGTCGTCGCACCGGGCGAGGCGCTCGTCGGGTCGGTGATGCACGAGGACCCGATCTCGGTCGGCGTGGACGAGCGGCAGGACGAGGTGGTCGAGGCGATCACGAAGTACAACCTGCTCGCCGTCCCGGTCGTGGACGAGGAGGACCATCTCGTCGGCATCGTGACCGTCGACGACGTGATCGATCTCGTGCGTCCGCAGGAGCACACGGGCGCGAGGCGGTTCCTGGGGTGAGGTCGTGAGCGCGCCCGAGGAGGGCCGTCGCCGAGCGCTCGGGCGCGCGCGAGGGCTCCTGCGCCGGCGGGCGGGCCTCGTCGCCTTCCTTGCGGTCGTCGGCCCGGGCCTCATCACGGCATCGGCGGACAACGACGCGCAGGGCATCACGACGTATTCGCTCGTCGGAGCTCGGACCGGGTACGCGCTGCTGTGGGTCCTGCCTCTCGCGCTGGCCGCGCTCGTCGTCACGCAGGAGATCGGCGCGAGGATCGGGATCGTCACCGGCAAGGGCCTCGGCGCGCTGATCAGGGAGCGGTTCGGTGTGCGGCCGGCCGCGCTCGCGATGCTCATGCTGCTGGTCGCGAACCTGGCCACCACGGCGGCCGAGTTCGCCGGCATCGCCGCGGCGCTCGAGATCTTCGGCGTCACGAAGTACCTCTCGGTGCCGATCGCGGCGGTGCTCGTGCTCGTGCTCGTGGCCAAGGGCGGGTACCGGCGCGTCGAGCGGATCCTGCTGATCGGATCTGCGGTGTTCATCGCGTACATCATCTCGGGGTTCATGGCGCACCCCGACTGGGGCGCGGCGCTGAACGGTCTCGTCACGCCGTCGTTCAACCGGGACACGATCTTCGTGCTGACGGCGGTCGGCATGGTCGGCACCACCGTGACGCCGTGGGGACAGTTCTTCATCCAGGGCTACGTCGTGGACAAAGGGCTCGGGCCCGACGACCTGCGGTACGAGCGCGGTGACGTGTTCCTCGGTCAGATCGCGATGGGCACGGTCGTGTTCTTCATCATCGTGGCGACGGCGGCCACGGTCTTCGCGACCGGCGCGAAGATCGTCGACGCGCAGGATGCGGCGCGCGCGCTCGAGCCGCTCGCCGGCCGGTTCGCCGAGACGCTCTTCGCCCTTGGCCTGCTGAACGCGTCGCTCATGGGTGCCGGCATCCTGCCCCTGTCGACCTCCTACGCGATCTGCGAGGCCTTCGGGTTCGAGCTGGGGCTCGACCAGTACATCCGGGAGGCGCCCGTGTTCTACGGCACGCTCGCGTTCGCGATCGTGTTCGGTGCGCTCGTGGTGCTGATCCCGGGCATCCCTCTCGTGCCGATCCTGTTCGTCTCGGCCGTGGTGAACGCTGTGCTCCTCGCCCCGATCCTCGTCTAC
The DNA here is from genome assembly GCA_050259555.1 of Solirubrobacterales bacterium. GTDB lineage: Bacteria > Actinomycetota > UBA4738 > UBA4738 > HRBIN12 > HRBIN12. Next base: position 563 of record JBLNAW010000041.1, on the reverse strand, counting down.
CTGTACCTGCTGGCGAACGACCGAGATCTCATGGGCGATCTCCGGAACGGACGGCTCGCGAACGTGCTCACGATCGGGACGATCGTGCTGCTGGTGTCCCTCACGATCGTCCTGGCGGTGGCCCCTTTCATCGCGCGCTGAGGAAGGGCCGACGCCGAAGCCGAGCACCGACGCCGAGCCCCCTTGCTACCATCCACCCGCCACCGCCCCGCCGGAGAGGACGCTCGATGACGCAGGTCTCGGTCACCGTCAACGGAGTGCCGCGCGAGGCCGATGTCGAGCCTCGGACGCTGCTCGTGTACTTCCTGCGGGAGACCCTCGGCCTCACCGGCACGAACGTCGGGTGCGACACCTCCTCGTGCGGCTCGTGCACGGTCCTGCTCGACGGCGAGTCGGTGAAGTCGTGCTCGCTGCTCGCGGCGCAGGCCGACGGACGCGAGGTCACGACGATCGAGGGTCTCGCCCTCGAGCTTCACGTACTGGAGCTTCGCCTCCCGCGCGAGGAACTCGAGGCGGTTGATCGGGAAGACGGTGCGGAGCATCTCGATCTCGGGCTGGCGGAA
>JBLNAW010000040.1:0-17289 GCA_050259555.1 Solirubrobacterales bacterium | reverse complement strand
CAAGTGGGTCCCGCTCGAGTGGGCCCGCCGTTGGCCGAGCGAAGAGGCGTGGAAGGTCCGCAAGCGCTCGGAGCCGACGGGAGCGGCATGACCGGCGACCATGTCCTCCAGAACCGCGCGGCGTGGGACAGCTTCGCCGACGAATTCGTCGCCCCCGGCCGGGCGAACTGGTCCGCCGAGGAGCCGGTCTGGGGCATCTGGGGCATCCCCGAGTCCGAGATCGGGATGCTGAGCGACGTCGAGGGCCTCGACGCCGTCGAGCTCGGGTGCGGGACCGGCTACGTGAGCGCGTGGCTCGCCCGTCGAGGCGCGAGACCGGTCGGCATCGACAACTCGCCGGTGCAGCTCGCGACCGCGCGGGGGTTCCAGGACGAGTTCGACCTGCACTTCCCGCTCATCCACGGCGACGCCGAGCGGACACCGTTCGCCGACCAGAGCTTCGACCTCGCGATCTCCGAGTACGGCGCCGCGATCTGGTGCGACCCGTACGCCTGGATCCCCGAGGCCGCGCGGATCCTCCGACCCGGCGGGCGGCTCGTGTTCCTCGGCAACTCGTACCTCTGCGCCATCTGTACGCCGCTCGACGAGGATGCGCCGATCTCCGAGCAGCTCCAGCGCGACCACTTCGGGCTCCGCGAGATGGACTGGGGCGAAGGCTCGACGGTCGAGTTCCACATCCCGCACGGCGAGTGGATCCGGCTGCTGCGCTCGAACGGCTTCCAGATCGAGGAACTCGTCGAGCCCCAGCCGCCCGAGGGCGCCACGACGCCGTTCGAGGACACCTGGATCCCGCTCGAGTGGGCTCGGCGGTGGCCGAACGAGGAGATCTGGAAGGCCCGCAAGCGCTCCTGACGACCCTCGCGTAGGGTTGCGGCGGAGGTGATGCGATTGCTGCGCCTCGGCGTGGGCCTGTTCCTGATCGCGCACGGTCTGGTCCACCTCATGTACCTGGCGCCGCCTGCGGACGCCGCTCACAACCCCTTCGTGGCGGAGAGCCGGTGGTTCCCGAAGGCGCTCGGGATGGATCCGACGACGGCGAAGGCCGTGGCAGGAACGCTTGCCGTCGCGACCGCCACCTTGTTCCTGATCTCGGGCATCGCAGTGTTCGCGAGCGTCTCGATCTGGAAGCCGATGGCCGTGATGGGCTCGATGGTCTCGCTCGTGCTGATGTTGCTCTTCCTTCACCCCTGGCTGATGTTCGGCCTGGTGATCGACGTCGCGATCATCGCGAGCGTGCTGTCCCTGAACGTCCCCTCGTCGCTCCTCGAGAAGGGCTGAGATCTACGTCCTCGCCGAGGTCGGCACCCCCGCCGCGGTGACGGCGGGCTTCCGCAGGAGCGGCAGCGCGGTGGCGATGCCGAGGGCCTCGGCGACCACGAGCACGCCGACCGAGACCGGGCCGGACGGCTTCATCACCATCAGGTACACGACGCCGAGGAACAGCGCGGTCGCCGAGTGCGACCCGATCCACAGGACCGGCGCCGGCCGGAGGTCGTCCCCCACCGGACCCTCGGGCGCCGCCACGATCGCGGCCTGGAACGCCTTGCTCCGAGGCACGAGCGACGCGCCGATGATCTCGGCAAGGACCAGCCCGACGATCGACGCGAGGAGCCACGGGTCCTTCCACGCGAACTCGCCGTCCGAGCGCGAGATCATGAACATGCCAGAGAAGAAGATCACGAGCGCCGTGACCGGCAGCAGCGGCTCGACCCGGTGGATCACCCGCGGCCAGGGCTTCATCTCGGCGACGCGCGTCGCCGAGCGGGACTGGTACAGCGCGACGTGCAGCGTCGCTGCCATCATGAAGCCCGCGGTCATCGCGATGATGTGCACGAACATCGCGAGTTCGAACGTGTCCACTCGACGGCTCCCTTCCACTGAGCCGACGACCGCGGGCGTCATCGGGATCCGACGTTCCGAAGGCGTTACCCTTGGTCCACGTGGCGAAGACCCGTAGGGTCGGACGTCCCGCCTCGAACGGGACCTCATGCCGCATCGCCCGCGGAAGGCGTTGCTCCGGAACCGGAGCAGCCCTACCGTTGGGAGAAGGGAAAGGGGGCAGCCCATGTCCGCACGCTCCAACGCTGCCCGGGTGACGGTGCTCGTCGCGTTCATCGGCCTCCTGCTCACCTCGTGCGGGAGCGACGGCGGCGACGGAACCGGTGGCGGAAGCCCGGCGCAACCATCCGGACCGGCAACCATCAGCGGCACGCTGACCATGAACGGGGACCCGGTCGCCGACCAGGACGTGACGCTGGGACCCGCGATCGCGCCGACGGGGCCGAGCGGAGCAAGTGGTGGGACGGCGAGCACGGGTGCGTCGGGGGCAACGGATCCGACGGGACCGTCCGCCACCACGGGAGCCGACGGCACCTTCACGTTCGCCGATGTCGAGCCGGGCTCGTACTCGCTCTCTGTCGGCGTCCACGTCGTGAACGCCGCCTCGAGCGGCGACATCTTCTCGGGCCTCGGGTGGGACGATCCGTGCAAGGCCGAGGGCTTCCAGGTCTTCAACGTCCCGGTCTCGGACAAGAGCACCGGCGAACCTGCGGGGGTCATCGCCTCGGTCAGCAGCCAGCAGACCTCGACGAACGCCGATCAGGTCACTCCGGTCGAGGTCGCGACCGGCGAGCAGGTCACGGCCGATATCGCGCTGGTCTGCACCACCGCCTGAGCCGGCGAGGGCTCAGCCGTTCGGGGCCCAGATCGGGCCCTGGCAGTCGTCGCGGAGCGGGAGCGGGTCGGGCTCGCGTGGCTGCTGCGTGAAGTCGAAGGCCGAGAGCAACGGCGTGGCCTCGCGGTCGCGCTCGGTGAGCTGGGTGAGACCCCAGTTGTCCTCGATGAACCGGAGCACGCTCGAGAACTCGCCGAGCTCGTGGCTGACCTTGCCATCCTTGGAGTAGGGCGAGAGCAGCAGCATCGGGACCCGGACACCGAAGCCGAAGTTGTCGACCTGCGGGGGCGGCACGTGGTCGTAGAACCCGCCGTAGTCGTCCCAGGTGAGGAAGACTGCGGTGTCCTTCCACATGTCCGAGCGCATGATCGCGTCGATCACCTTGGTCGTCCAGTTCTCGCCGTGGCAGAAGTTGTACTCGGGGTGCTCCGAGAGCTCGAAGCGCGGCGTGATCCACGTCACCGGCGGCAGCTTGTTCGCCTCGATGTCCTGGATGACGTTGTCGACCGGGTACATGTGCTGCTGCCACTTGTCCGGGTGCATGCGATAGCGGCGGATAGCCGAGTAGGCGGACCAGATGTAGCCGCGCTGGTTCTCCGTCGCGGCGTAGTAGGCCCAGGGGATGTGAGCCTCGTTCAAGAGGTCGCCCTCGGTCTCGAAGTCGAAGCAGGGAGGGACCATCTTCGTGTGACCCTCGGAGTCCTCGACCGCGACGAGTTGCTCGGGTGGCGCGTCGCACCCGAACGTGTTCGAGCCGTGGGTGAGGCCCGGCTTGCGTCGCGGGTTGTCGTGCGCCCCACCGGACTGCGCGGCGATCGAGTAGAGGTGGTTCGGGAACGACGGGCCCTGCGCGCTCGCGAAGAAGTTGTCGAACAAGACGTTGTGCTCGGCCCAGTGCCAGTAGTTCGGGAGTTGGTTCTGGTGGAGCTGGGTGAACGGCGAGTCCGGATACAGCCCCTGCGCGAACCCGTCCATCTTCCCCTGGTCCCACGCGGCGAGCGCGCACGTGTAGCAGTGCGGGATGTCGCCGGGCAGACGGCCGTCGGTCCCGCGCACGAGCGGGCGCTCGACGCCGTGGTCCATCGCCGTCGTCGCGCCGTCGCCGCCCGGGAACGTGCCGAACAGGTTGTCGTAGGTCCGGTTCTCCTTGATGAGGAACACGACGTGCTTGATCGGCGTGGCGGTCTGCAGCGCGGAGGCGTCGAACCCGCCCTGTGGGCTACCGGTCGTGATGCTGCTCGGGCTCCACGAGGGTTGCGGGCTCCCGCTCTCCGAGGGGCCCGAGTGACCCTCGGCGCTCGTACACGCGGCGGCGAGCGCCGCGAGCGCCATCAGGGCGGCGACGAACGGGAGCGGGCGAGGGTGTCGAGGGTGGGACCTCATGCGAACGCGGCCGAGCCTATCGAACGCCCCCGCGGACGGCCACCCACTAGCCCTGCGGCTGGTCGGGCGGCGGCGGGGACCAGATCGGGCCCTCGCAGTCCGTGCGCTGCGGCAGCGGGTCGGGCTCGCGCGGGGCCTGCGTGAAGTCGAAGGCGCTGAGCAGCGGGGTCGCGTCGCGATCTCGGTGCGTGAGCTGGGTGAGGCTCCAGTTGTCCTCGATGAACCGGAGCACGCTCGAGAACTCCCCGAGCTCGTGACTCACCTTGCCGTCGACCGCGTACGGGCTGATGAGCAGCATCGGGACGCGGATGCCGAAGCCGAAGGGATCGATCTCGCGCGGCGGCACGTGGTCGTAGAACCCGCCGTAGTCGTCCCACGTGATGAAGATCGCGGTGTCCTTCCACATCGGGCTGTTCATCACCGCGTCGACGACCTCGGTGGTCCAGTTCTCGCCGTGGCAGAAGTTGTACTCGGGGTGCTCGGAGAGCTGGAACCGCGGCGTGATCCACGTGACCGGCGGCAGGCGGTCGCTCTCGATGTCGCGGACGAGGTCGTCCACGGGCCGGATGTACTTGTTCCACATCTCGGGGTCGTCGCGGTAGCGCCCGATCGCCGCGTACGCCGACCAGATGTAGCCGATCTGCGTGTTCGTGGCCGCGTAGTACGTCCACGGGATGTCCTGCTCGTTCATCAGATCGCCGACGGTGAGGAAGTCGAAACACGGGTTGACCTTGATGAGCTTGCCCTCGGGATCGATGACCTCGACGTAGGCGCCGGGCTCGGCGATGTCGCAGCCCCAGGACTTCGCGAGCCCCTGCTCCTGCTGCTTGCGGAGCGCCGGGAAGGTCTGGACCGGGTTGTCGAGCGCGCCGCCCGAGGTCGCCGCGATCGAGTAGAGGTGGTTCGGGAACGACGGCCCCATCGCGCTCGCGAAGAACCTGTCGAACAGGACGTTGCGCTCGGCCCAGTGCCAGTAGTTCGGCATCTGCTCGGGCCGGAACTGCGTGAACGCCCACGTGTCGTCGGGCTCGCTCTGGTTGAAGCCGTCCATCTTGCCGCCGTCCACGGCCGCGACCGCGCAGTTGTAGCAGTGCGTGAGGTCGTGGGCGCGCTGATCCTCGGCTACGGTGAGCGGACGGATCGTGCCCCGGTCGTTCGCCTCGCTCGCGCCGTTCACCCCCGGGAACGCGCCGAACAGGTGGTCGAAGCTCCGGTTCTCCTTGATGAGGAAGATCACGTGCTTGATCGGCGTGGCGGTCTCGAACGCGCTCGCATCGACCTGCGGCGGAAGGGTCTGCGTGGCAGGATCCGCGCCCGAGACCGTGGGCGGCGGATCGGGCGTTTCGCCGCCGTCCCCCCCGCTGGTGCACGCACCGGCCACGAGCGCGAGGCAGAACGTGAGGAGCGCGGTGGTCGAGACGGGCGGGCGGGCGCGTCGGGTCATCGAGGTCTCCCGAGTCTACCGACCGTCCTCACGACCGGGCGAGGAGCTCGCGGAGCGCGTCCTCGAGCGGGGGCATCGGGGGCACGCCGACCTCGGCCGCGAACAGGCTCGTGAGCGCCGAGTTCGCGGGCCGCGGCGCCGGCAGACCGAGCTCGTCGGCGCGCTGCGGCCAGATCTCGCCCGGCAGGCCGCCGAGCTCCTTCAGCCGCCCGAGCGCGTCGAACCAGCTCGTCGCCTCGGGCCCGCCGAGGTGGTACGTGCCGAACCGCATCGAGAGCACGAGCGGGAGGATCCGGTCGGCGAGGTACCGGACGTACGTCGGCGTGCCGACGCGGTCGGCGAGTGCGCCGACGGCCTCGGCCTGGCCGTCCGCGAGCCGGCGCAGGCACCCCGAGAGGAAGTCGCTCCCGCCGCCGAACACGTACCCGGTGCGCACCACGAAGTGCTCGGGCAGGGTCGATCGGACGAAGGACTCCCCCGCGAGCTTGCTCCGCGCGTACACGCTCTGGGGGCCCGGCGGGTCGAGCTCGTCGTACGCGCTCTCCTTCCTCCCGTCGAAGACGTAGTCGGTCGAGACGTGGAGCAGGACGGCCCCGCACGCGCGCGCGGCGAGCGCGAGGCTCTGCGGCCCGAGCCCGTTATCGCGGTACGCGCGGCCGGTCTCGGTCTCGCACGCGTCGACCTTGGTGAACGCGGCGAAGTTGAGGACCGCGTCGGGCTTCAGCGGCACGACGGTCTGCATCACGGCGTGGTGGTCGCCGACGTCGAGCTCGTCGTGCGTGAGCGGCACGACGTCGTGATGCTCCGGGACCACGTCCAGGAACGCGCGACCGAGCCCTCCCCCGGCGCCGGTGACCAGCAGCCTCACGTGCCCGCTCCCTCGAGGATGGTCTCGACCCAGTCGCGGTGCTCGCGGTACCAGGCCACGGTGAGCGCGAGGCCGTCCTCGAACGCCGTCGCGGGGCTCCACCCGAGCTCGCCCAGCCGGTCCCACCGCACGCCGTACCGGAAGTCGTGACCGGGCCGCGGATCGGGGACGAACGCGACGAGCGACTCGGGAACGCCGGCGAACGCGCAGACCCGCCGCGCGAGCTCCACGTTCGGCAACTCGTGGCCGCCGCCGATGTTGTAGACGCCGCCGGCTTCGCCGGACTCCATCACCGTCGCGATCGCACGGACGAAGTCGCGGACGTAGAGCCACTCGCGGCGTTGCTCGCCCGCGCCCCACACGGGGAGTGGCCGCTCGTCGAGCGCGGCGAGCACGAACGTCGGGATCGCCTTCTCCGGATGTTGGCGCGGGCCGAACGTGTTCGTGCCGCGCACGGTCGCGACGTGGGCCCCGTAGGTGACGACGTATGCCTGGCACAGCAGGTCCGCGCCGGCCTTGCTCGCGGCGTACGGGCTCCGCGGGCGGAACGGGTCGCCCTCGTCGAACAGGCCCTCGGCGTCGTTCGCGCCGTAGACCTCGTCGGTCGAGACGAAGGTCATCGGGGTGCCGGTCTCTCGGCAGGCCTCGAGCACGACCTGCGTGCCGAGCACGTTCGAGACCACGAACGCGCGCGAGTCCTCGATGCTGCGATCGACGAACGATTCGGCGGCCGCGTGGACGACGTGGTCGGCCTCGCGCACGAGCGGGAGCACGGTAGCGGGCTCGGCCACGTCGCCGAGCACGAACCGCAGGCGCGGATCGCCCTGGTGCTGGGCGAGGTTCTCACGGGTGCCCGCGTACGTGAGCTTGTCGAGGACGGTCACGTCGAGGTTCGGGCGCTCGAGGAGGTAGTCGACGAGATGGGAGCCGATGAACCCGGCCCCGCCCGTCACGAGGATCCGGCGGCGGTCGCCCATGGCCGCCCGAGTCTACCCGCGGGGCGCGGCGCTCCTCGCGGTGGTGGGTCTCAGGCGCGCGCCGCCGATGCGACGCCGCGGAGCACCTCTGCGGTTCGCCGCGCCGTCGCCTCCCAGGTGAAGCCGGCGGCCCGCGCCCGGCCGGGACCGATCAGGCGCTCCCGGAGGGCATCGTCCGTGAGCACCCGGCGCAGGCCCTCGGCGATCGCGTGGACGTCCTTCGGGTCGACGAGGACGGCGTCCTCGCCCGCGATCTCGGGGAGCGAGGAGACGTTGGAGGTGACGACGGGCGTGCCGGCCGCCATCGCCTCGATGACCGGGAAACCGAAGCCCTCGTAGAGCGAGGGGAACGCGAGCGCCCGCGCGCCCGCGAGGAGCGCGTGCTTGTCGTCGTCGCTCACGTACCCGGTCATCACCACGCGCGAGCGCGCCGGCTCGGGCAGGCGACGGACCTCGGCCCACACGCGCGCCTCCTCGGCGGGGAACCACCGGACGCGTCCGCCGGCGATCACGAGCGTCGCGTCGACCTGCGACTCGGCGAACGCTCGAACGAGGCCGCTGAGGTTCTTCCGCGGTTCGAGCCCGCCGACGAACAGGAGGTAGGGACCGGCGACCCCGAAGCGTCCCCGAACGCGCGCGATCTCGGCGTCGGTGATCGCGGCGAACGCCGAGGCGTCCACCCCGTGCGGAACGGCGTGGACCCGCTCCTCGCCGACGCCGAACCGTGCCACGAGATCGCCCTTGGCCGAGACCGAAGGCACGATCACCGCGCCACACGAGCGCACGGCCTTCGCGAGCCGGCGCCGCCAGCGATCGTCGATCTGCGGCGCCGTCTGCGGATACACCGCCCACGCGAGGTCGTGCACGACGAGCACCGTGCGCTCCATGTGACCGGTCGGCGGCGGCAGGAAGTTCGTCGCGAGCAGCGCGTCGAAGTCCCCGGCGAGCCACTCGACGCGCGGGGTGTGCAGGCGCCACGAGACCGGCTGGAACACGCGCGCCGGGAAGCGGCTCGCGGACTCCTCGAGGTTCGGGGCCGATCCGAAGAACCGCTTGTGGCGGAACAGGCCCCGAGCGTGGAGGTACCACGCGACGTACCGGTCCTGCGGGTCGACCCGTGGCAGGTAGCGGATCAGCTGCTGCGTGTAGTGGCCCACGCCGGTCCGTCCGGGGTCGAGCGCGGGGCGGGCGTCGAGGAGCGCTCGCACGGCGCCGTCAGTCGACCTCGACGCGGCTCTGGTCGCCGAGCACGAGTCGGTGCATGCCGCCCGGGCGCGCGTGGCGCACCTCGACGCCGCGCCCGAGGATCGAGCCGGTGATGCCGGGCACCCCCGAGATCCGGCACCCCTCCATCACGATCGAGTCCGAGACCGTGCTCCCCCGCACCTCGCACCCGCTCGAGATCGAGGCATCGGGGCCGATCGTCGAGGCTTCGACGATCGTGCCGGCGCCAACGATCGCGGGGCCGACGATCGTCGAGCCCACGATCTTCGCGCCGGCCGCGACGACCACGAGCCCTTCGAGCCGCGAGGCCGCGTCGACCTCGCCCTCGACCCGGGGCTCGAGCGTCGTGAGCATCATCCGGTTCGCCTCCAGGAGATCCTCGGGCTTGCCCGTGTCCTTCCACCAGCCGGTCACCATCTGGGCTCGCACGGTCTTGCCGTGGTCGATCAGCCACTGGATCGCGTCGGTGATCTCGAGCTCGTCGCGCCAGGACGGGGCGATCGCGGCGGCGGCCTCGAGCACCTGATCGTCGAAGATGTACACGCCGACGAGCGCGAGGTCCGAGATGTGCTCCTTCGGCTTCTCTACGAGCCGGGTCACGCGCTCGCCCTCGAGCACCGCGACGCCGAAGCGCTCGGGCTCGGGCACGCGCGCGAGGAAGATCTGGGCGTCGGGACGGGTGCGCTCGAACTCGCGCACGAACCCGGTGATGCCCTCGAGCAGGACGTTGTCGCCGAGGTACATGACGAACGGCTCCCCGCGGACGAAGTCCGCCGCGGTGAGTACCGCGTGCGCGAGGCCGAGCGGCGCCTCCTGCGGGATGTACGTGACGTCCAGCCCCCACGCCGACCCATCGCCGACCGCCGACCGCACCTCGTCCGCGGTCTGGCCGACCACCACGCCGACCTGCGTGATGCCGGCGTCCCGGACCGCCGAGAGCACGTGGAACAGGATCGGCGTGTTCGCGATCGGGATCAGCTGCTTGGCGTTCGTGTGCGTGATCGGCCGGAGCCGCGAGCCCGCCCCACCCGAGAGGACCAGCGCTCTCATGTCACGCAGTCTGCGCTCGTCTGCGGGGGTGAGCCCTCGAGCGAGGGAGGCACGTAATTCGGACCGATCACGACGGCCACGTCGGCGCCGCCCATCACGGACTTCGGCGCGGGGACCAGCTCGAGGCCCCGCACGTACTGGGCCACGATCTCGGCCTCCGCGTCCGCGCCCGGCGCGAACAGGATCGCCGAGCCCTTGAGCTTCTGCCCGAACGTCGAGAAGTCGAGCGGCAGCGGATCGGTGAGGAACCCTCCCTGCGTGAGGGTCTGGAGGATCTCGGCGGCCTTGCCGAGGGAGTCCCGGTCGTACACGTCGACCGCGACGTTCGCCGGCGACGGTGCGGTCTGCGGCAGGTCCTTGCCGAGGTTCCCGAGCGGCTTCCCATCACGGATCGCCGCGAACAGCTGATCGGCGGTGGGCTCGATCGCGCGGACGATGGACAGGTACTGGCCGTTCACGTAGATGCCGGCGGGGGTCGTCGGCACCGAGCGGAAGTCGGCGGCGCCCGTGTTCACGCCGTTCAGCTGGCCGGCGAGGTAGACGAGTTCGGCGGGGTTCGCGAGGCCCGGGTCGACGACGAAGTTCTCGACGAGCTTCGGCACGAGGGTCGGCAGCCGCAGCAGCTCCGAGGGCGCCAGGAGCTTCGAGATCACGGCGCGCAGGAACTGCTGCTGCCGTCCGATCCTCGCGAAGTCCGGGATCGCGTCGCAGACCTGGTGGCGGGTGCGGACGTACGCGAGCGCGGTCGCGCCGTCGAAGTGCTGGCAGCCCGACCGGATGTCGAGGCCGGTGAGCGGGTCGACCATCGGGTACGGCACGCACATGTCCACCCCGCCGAGAGTGTCGACCAGGCCCTGGAACCCAGCGAGGTCCACGTAGAGCACGTGGTTGACCCGCAAACCGGTGAGGCTCGTGATGGTCCGCGCGACCCGCACCGGTCCCCCGCCGTTGATGCCGCCCTCGAACGCCGAGTTGATCTTGCCCATGCCCATGCCGGGGATGTCGACCCATAGGTCGCGCGGGAACGACAGGAAGATCGCCTTCTGCTGCTTCGGTTCCGTGTGGATCAAGATGATCGTGTCGGAGCGGTTCTCGCCGCCGATGTCCGCGTTCGTGCCGAACGCGATCTGCTCCGCCTTCGACAGACCCGCACGCGAGTCGCTGCCGAGCAGGAGGTAGTTGCAGGACTGCGTGTCGCACTTGCCCGCGATGTCGGGCGGTCCGGGGGCCGTGGGCGAGGCACCCGGCGAGGGCTCGACGATCAGGTTCGCGGGATCGAACGTGCGGATCTTGTGGCTCGTCCAGAAGTACATGGCCCCGCCGAGGATCCCGACGACCATCACGAACGCCGCGAGCCCCGCGGTCCCCGCGAGGAACACGCGACGCACGTGCGGATGAGGTCCCGCCTGCGGCTTCTGCTCGTCGGCCATACGCTTCCGAGTCAAGAGGTTACCGGGCGGGTTCCCTGGCGAGCGTCGGAGGCCACGTGACGATCGTGTGGAGACCATCCTCCGCGTACGTGGAGGGCGCGAACGTCACGCGGTTCATGCGCGCGAACGGCATCGAGACCGAGGAGGACCTCCTCCGGCGATCCGTCGAGGACGTGGGGTGGTTCTGGGACGCGGTCGTCCGCGATCTCGGCCTCGAGTTCTCGCGCCCGTACGAGCGGGTGCTCGACACCTCGGCGGGCATCGAGTGGGCGACCTGGTTCGGGGGCGGTCGCGTGAACCTCGCGCACAACTGCGTGGATCGCTGGGCCGAGCGCACACCGGAGGCGGTGGCCGTCCTGTGGGAGGGCGAGGAGGCTCGGTCCGCCGCGTCACGTACCACGAGCTCCGCGCGATGACCGATCGCCTGGCGAACGGGCTGGCGTCGCTCGGCGTGGGGGACGGGGTGGCGGTCGGCATCTTCCTGCCCATGTCGCCCGAGGCCGTCGCCGCGGTGATGGCGTGCGCGAAGCTCGGCGCGATCTTCCTGCCGGTGTTCTCGGGGTTCGCGGCCGACGCGGTCGCCGTCCGACTGAACGACGCGCGCGCGAAGATACTCGTCACGGCCGACGGCTTCCCGCGGCGCGGCAAGACCGTGATGATGAAGGAGATCGCGGACGACGCCGCCGCTCGCACGCCCTCGCTCGAGCACGTGGTCGTCTGGTCACGCTTGGGCCGCAAGGACCTTCTATGGGCCAGCGGTCGAGACGTGCGGTGGGAGGAGCTGCTGGAGGCGCAGCCCGACCGCTTCGAGACCCGCGAGCTCGATCCCGAGCATCCGCTGTTCATCGCGTACACGAGCGGGACCACCGGCCGGCCGAAGGGCGCGGTGCACGTGCACGGCGGGTTCCTCGTGAAGATCTCCGAGGAGGTCGCGTACCAGGCCGACCTCCACCCCGGCGAGATCCTGTACTGGTTCGCCGACCTCGGCTGGATCATGGGGCCGTGGGAGGTCGTCGGCGCGACCGCGCTCGGCGCGACGGTGTTCTGCTCGGACACGGCGCCCGACCATCCCGAGCCCGACCGCCTGTGGGCGATGGTCGAGCGCCACCGCATCACGCATCTCGGCGTCTCACCGACGCTGATCCGCGCGCTCATCCCTCACGGTCGGGAGCACGTCACGAAACACGACCGATCGAGCCTTCGGATCTTGGCCTCGACCGGCGAGCCCTGGAACCCGGAGCCCTGGCGATGGTTCTTCGAGGTCGTGGGCGAGGGCCGCTGCCCGATCATCAATCTCTCGGGCGGGACGGAGGTCGGCGCCTGCTTCCTCTCACCGCACCCGATCTCGCCCCTCGAGCCCTGCACGCTCCGCGGTCCGGCGCTCGGGATGGATCTCGACATCGTGGACGCGGTGGGCGAGCCCGTCCCCCGGGGCCAGGTGGGCGAGCTGGTGTGCCGGCAGCCGTGGCCGGGGATGACCCGCGGCATCTGGGGCGACCCCGAGCGCTACCTCGACACGTATTGGCGCCGGTTCCCGGGCGTCTGGGTCCACGGCGACTGGGCGAGCGTGAACGAGGAGGGGTTCTGGTTCCTGCACGGCCGCTCGGACGACACGATCAGCCTGGCCGGCAAGCGGCTCGGGCCGGCCGAGGTCGAGAGCGTGCTCGCCGACCATCCCGCCGTCGCCGAGGCGGCCGCCGTCGGCGTCCCGCACCCGATCAAGGGCGAGGCGGTGTGGTGCTTCGTCGTGCCGACCCCCACCGCGGAGCCGGGGGGCACGCTCTCGGCAGAGCTCGCGGATCTGGTGGCCGATCATCTCGGCAAGGCGTTCCGCCCGAGCCGGGTGGTGTTCGTCGACGAGCTGCCGAGGACGCGCTCGGCGAAGATCCTGCGGCGCGCGATCCGTGCCGCGGTCGCCGGCGAAGATGCGGGCGACCTCTCGAGCCTGGAGAACCCCCGCGCCCTCGAGGCGATCCGCGCGGCGGTCCGCCCGGCCGACTGACGTCCTACGGCGGCGCGGGGGGTTGGCTATCCTGCGGCCGTATGGACGACGTGACGATCCGCGTCCTCGCCCTCGAGCCCGCTCCGGCGGCCGGGTCCGAAGGGATCGAGCTCGAGCGCATCGGCGGACTCGAGGCCGCGCTCGCGCGGCTCGCGGAGGGCGGGGTCGACGTCGCGCTCATCCCGTACGCGCCCGATGGGGAGGCGCTCGCCGCGTTCCGCAGCCAAGCCCCCGACCTCCCGATCGTCGCGATCGCCCGCGAGGCGGCCGGGCTCGAGGCGCTCGAGGCGGGCGCCGCCGACTACGTCGGTCCCGACGTGGACGCCCCGACGCTCCGCCGGGCGCTCCGGTACGCGACGTCGTTGCACCGGCTCGCCGGGCAACTCCACCGCCATCAGGTGATCGATGACCTGACGGGCCTGTACAACGCCCGCGGGTTCGACCAGCTCGCGACCCATCACCTGCGGATGTCCGACCGGACGCAGGAGCCCGTGGTCCTCGTGTTCGTCCGGCTGGACGACCTTCCGACGGTCAGCCAGACGATCGGGGTCGCGGAGGGGCCGCGGCTCGTCGCCGAGACGGCCGACGTGCTCCGCCAGGTCGTGCGCGACTCGGACGTCCTCGCGCGGGTGGGGATGGACACCTTCTGCGTGCTGCTGACGGGCGGCGCCGTCGGGGCCGAGCCGCTCGTCCTTTCCCGACTGGTCGAGTCCGTCGCGACGCGGAACGCGCGGAGCGGGCGGCCTGCCCGGTTGGCGCTCTCGGTCGGGGCGGCGCGGTACGAGCCGGGATCGCCGGTCGATCTCGCTCAGCTGATGACCGAGGCCGGTCGCCGGCTCCGGCCCGGCGGCCTCGAGCCGTGACCGCGGCGTCGCCCTAGCGGACGACGAGGACCGGCACCTCGGCGAGGTGCACGATCTTGTGGGCGACGCTGCCCATCAGCAGACGACCCCAGTCCGAGAGCCCGCGCGTGCCCATCACGATGAGCCCGACCCCCTCGTCCCGAGCGAGGTCCAAGATCGCCCGAGGGGTTTGGCCGAGGGCGACCCGCATGACCTCACCGCGGACGTTGGCCCCGGAGTCCTTCAGCTCGCGGACCACGCCGTCGACGAGCTCGCGCGCCTCGTCAGCGGTCTCGACGTCGATGTCGGCGCCCCAGGTGACCTCATGCTCGCGCACGTGCAGCACGATCACCTCGCCCCCGTACCGACGGGACAGGTCGCCGGCCACGGGCACCGCCTTGCGGCTGTGCTCCGAGCCGTCCACCGCGAGGAGGATCCGTTCGAACATGTCGCCTCCTTCCGGTGAAAGGTTGCCGCCGGCCCGAGCGCTCGGACACGGACAGGGGGACCGGTCGTGCCGGACCGTTCGGCCCCGTGCGCGATCCCGAGGTCAGCGCGAAGGAGGACGCGGCCCTCCGCTCAGAGGGCCCGGAGGTCGGGGCTTCGCGTCTTCGGGTGTGGGCGCGGCGCGTGCCCACGATGGGTCTCGCTCGCCCACGGCAGGACGTCGCCCCCCGTCGACGGGCTGTGGCCATCTGCGCCGGCACGACCGTTCGCCCGACCGCGCGCATGACCGGTCGCGTGACGGCCGGCCTCGATCGGGATCACCGTGGCCGAGTGGTCAGCGTCCGAGGCACCGGTGTCCCGGGGCGCCCTCGCCGACATGCCGGAGCGCTCCTCCGGGCCCACGATCCGGTAGCCAGGGGGAGCACCGGTGTACTCCGCCTGCACGAACACGACCGGTACCGGATCGGGCGCCATCGGGGTCCTGCGGCGGCGCACCGGGCTCGGCGTGCTCGCGGCGGCCGGCTCCTCTTCTGCGGGCTCGGACTCAGGAGCGGCCGGAGGCGCGATCGGAAGGGGGCTCGGCACCGTGGCCGGGATGACCTCCGGCGTGACCGCAGCCGCGACGGGCTCGCCGACCGGGGTGGCGGTCGCCGGGGTTCGCCGAACGACGCCCTCGGGAACCTTGGCGCGCTGAGGACGCTCCCCCGCGGTGAGGGCCCGCACGAGCAGCAGGAACAGCGTGATCGCCGCCGTCGCCAGGTACATCCAGAACATCGCCGGGCGCCGGGTATCGGTCCCCGTCATGAGCCCGTGCACCAGCGCGAGCGTGAAGGCCGGCACCGACAGGGCGTGCATGCGTCTCCACCACTTCGTCCCGATCAACTTGCGCCCCCACGATGTGCCGAGCACGCCGAGGATCATCACGAACATCGCCCCGATGCCGAGCGCGACCCCGACCGGGCGGTAGGTCGCGCGCATCGGGACGATCAGGTCGAGCGGCGTGAATGGCATGAACCTGTCGCCCAGTAGGAAGCCGAGGTGCAGGGCCAGCAGGAGCAGGCCGCACGTGGAGAAGGCCTGGTGGAACGCGATGTTCGTCTGCTTGGACACCTTCTTGCCGAAGACCGAGGTGGTCGAAAGGAGTCCCCAAGTCACCGAGGCCCACAGCATGAGGTAGGCGCCGATCCCGGCGGCGCGCAGGACGTTCCACGTGGTCATCCGGCCACCCCCTCGAGCGGTCGCTCGTCCAACTGCTCGGTGCTGGTGAAGCTCGTGACGATCTCACCGGACTCCATGACGAGCGACGCGAGGATCTCCTCGAGGATCGCGGGCCCCTTGAGGAGGGCGGCCTTGGACCAGACCTCCGCATCCGTACACGTCTCCGCCCACACCGTCGCCTGCACCACCGGCGTGAGCGCCGGCACACCGGTCGCCGGGTCGATGATGTGATGCCTGCCCGCGCCCCAGGCGCGCACCGTCACCGAGGAGGTGGCGAGGGCGCCCGAACGGAGCCGCAGCCGCAGTGCCTCGATGCCCCGAGCCTGAGGATCCTCGACGGCGACGTCGAGTCCCTCCTCGGGCGTGGTGCCGACGATCCGGAGGTCGCCGCCGGCGTCCAGGATCGCCCACGGTAGGCTGGCGAGCTCTTTCGCTGCGAGGTCGACCGTCCACCCCTTGGCGATCCCGCCGAAGTCGAGCTCGGTGCCCTCGGGGATCCGCAGGTTGTCGCCATCGAGCGAGATCTCGCGCCAGGCACCGCACACGGTCGGGTTCTTCACCATGATGTCTCGCACCTCGCGGCGGATCGCGGCGAGATCCTCGTCCTCGGCCCGGGTGCGCGGCGCCCGGGCGATGACCTGCTTGAAGTCGCGGTCGTACCCCGCGGCCTTCAGGGCGGGAAGGACGGTGGGGTCGAACCGGCCGCCCGTCTCCTCGGCCGCCTGGAGGGCCCGGCGGGTGAGGACGGCGAACGGCTTCGAGACCCTCATCCAGCGCCCCGCCCTCGCGTTCACGAGGGACAGCTCGCTCTCGGGCCGGAACCTCGAGAACCTCGCCTCCTCACGCGCGAACAGCCGCTCGGTCGCGAAGGCAGCACGGGCGACGGCTCGGGGGGCCGACCCGGGAGCCGCGATGAGCTCGACGCTCGTGCCCATCGCCTTGAACGTGTGCCGGGTGATCTGCATCGTTGCCTCCTCGTTCAGCACGGGGGGGTCGCGCACGTGGTCGCGGCGGACGACGTGGACGGGGCGGGGACGTAGGTGATGGTGGGCCCGCTCCCGGTGGTGGAGACCGAGGAGGTGGGCGACTTCGTGTAGACGATCCTCTTCGTGACCACGATCACGACGGGCCGCTTCGGACGAGCGGTCGTGGTGGCCGCGGCGGAGGAGGCCGCGGCGGACGCGGGTTTGGGGGACAAGCCGAGCAGGGCCAGTGGACTGAGGAAGCTCAGGACCCCCAGGATCCACGCCCACGCACGAACCAGACGACGGCTCGCACGCTTCCGCTTCGGCTGCGCTGCAGCATGTTCGGCCGGTTGGCGCGGAGCGCGAGCCGGCCGCTCGCCGGGTGGCGTCTGACCCTCATCGGCGTCGCTCATCGTTCCTCCTTCACGTGCTCGTTGAGGCGATGCGAGGTTCCGGCGGGGCTCAGTCGTCGCCGCCCTCGCGTTCGCCGTCGTCGCTCTCGCCGCCGCTCACGGGACTGGCGCTGGTGGTGGCGACCGGCGCGGTGGCGGGCGCCGGCGCGGCGGCGAGGACCACCGTCCTCGAGCCCGAGGCCGACGTGCTCTCGTGCGTCGGGGCCTTCTTGTGGATCGTGATCGTCCGGTGCTTGATGATCGGCTCGACCTTCGCCGGGACGGGCGAGGTCGCCGAGGCGGCCTGCGACACCGGGGTGGGACGGGTGAGTCCCCAGTTGAACGAGACGGCGGCGACACCCGCGACGAACGA
>JBLNAW010000039.1:0-5274 GCA_050259555.1 Solirubrobacterales bacterium | reverse complement strand
AGGGGACGCAACGTCGCTGCTGGCGGCGGTCGCGGCGGAGGAGCCGGACGCCGTGGTCACGGACATCCGGATGCCACCGACCGGCACGACCGAGGGACTCGACGCGGCGATCGAGATCCGCGCCGCCCGACCGGGCGCGGCGGTGATGGTGTTGTCGCAGTACGTCGAGACGCGCCACGTCGCGCGCCTGTTGGAGGACGGGACGGGCGGCGTCGGCTATCTCCTCAAGGACCGCGTCGCGGACGGGCGGGAGTTCGTGGACGCCCTGGGACGACTGGTCGGCGGCGGTTCGGTGATCGACCCCGAGGTGATCGCGCGGCTGATGCACCGGGGCCGGCAGCAGGACGAGCTCGACCGGCTCACGGATCGGGAGCGGGAGATCCTCGCGGCGATGGCCGAGGGGCGCTCCAACGGGGCGATCGGCCGGGACCTGCACCTGTCGCCGAAGACCGTGGAGACCCACGTCGGCGCGATCTTCTCGAAGCTCGGGCTGGAGCCCGCGAACGACGACCACCGCCGGGTGCTGGCCGTGCTCGCCTACCTGCGCTCGACCTGAACCCGAGCCGGGTTGATCTGGCGGGATGGCGCGTCTCCCTACCCGCCGCGATGCGGTTGAGGACCGGGCCGCAGGCGAGCTGATCTCTGCCCTGAACCGTCGAACACGCGCGGCTGCCTCCCTCCGTGGAGTCCTCAGATGTCGGTCGGTCGATGGGTCGTTCCGCTCGCCCCGGCCGTCGCCGGTGAGCCGACCGCGGAGACGCCTGGCATGATCACCGCGAGAGCCACTCCCCCTCCATGGTCCCGGCGACGAGGAGGCGGGCCTCCGAGCCGTCGACGCTGATGCTCCACAGGGAAGCCGCGCCCGGTCCTCGGTCCTCGGCCCTCGAGAGAAGGATGCGGTCACCCTGCGGCGAGAAGCCGATGACCGAGAGGATCGTTCCATGCTCCGCTTCGGTTCGTTCATGTCGGGTGTATGAACCCTCGCGCCGTGCAAGTGGGCGTCGGAGCGGGACGAACCCGCTACCCGTACGGCCCGTAGGCGGCGGGTGCGCGCCGATGATCGACGAGGTCGGCTACTGGCCGGCTGGCGCTGAGCCGCGACACGAGCCGGCGACCATCCCGCGTGAAGTCCACTCGCAAGGTAGACTTAGTTTCCTTAGGTACCCGGATGCCCTGACCGGCTCCATCTGCAAGACGCCACCGCCTTCGGTCGCCTCGGTAGGCCCCAACCGGGGCCGGAGGGCGAGCGCTCCGGGCGTGCCAGCCCCCTGATGCGGCCTGGGATCACGATCTCGCGGGGTGCCCGAACGTCGAACATCAAGGGAGAGGATGAGATGGCAAGTGCGTGGGCGCAGTGCGCCGGATGCCACCGCACGGAAGAAGTGGTTGTTGTCCTCCACGGTTCGACAGGAAGGAAGTCAGATGGATCCTCAGAAGATCGCAAGGGTCACGGGGTGGCTCTTCATCGTCACCTTCGTCGCCTCGATCCCGCCAGCGCTGATGCTGTACACCTCGGTGCTGGACCACCCCAACTACATCGTCGGCGGCGGCGCTGACAACCGCATCGCCCTCGGGGCACTCCTCGAGATGATCCTCATCATCGCCAACATCGGCACGGCCGTCGTGCTGTTCCCGATCCTCAAGCGACAGAACGAGAACCTCGCCCTCGGCTACGTCACCGCCCGAGTCATGGAATCCGTGTTCATCGGCGTCGGCATCCTCAGCCTGCTCGCGGTCGTGACGTTGCGGCAGGACGTCGGGGCAACCGGCGCGGACTCGCTCGTCACGGCCGGCAGGTCGCTCGTCGCGGTCCACGACTGGACGTTCCTGCTCGGACCGGGCTGGGTCGTCGGCGTGGGGAACGGGCTGATCCTCGGCTACCTGATGTACCGATCCGGCCTCGTGCCGCGAGGCATGGCGATGCTGGGGCTGATCGGAGGTCCGCTGATCATCCTCTCGGGGACGCTCGTGCTCTTCAACGTCATCGAGCCAGGCTCTGGGGCGCAGATCATCGCGACGGTCCCGGAGTTCTTCTGGGAGTTGTCGCTCGGCATCTACCTCATCGTCAAGGGGTTCAAGTCCTCTTCGCCACTGCTGGCGATGCCCGATGTCTCCTTGGTGGACGGGGGTTCACCGGCCCTGGTCGGCGCAGCCAGGTAGTCCTCTCCTAAGTCCTCGCACGACTCGGAGCCCGGCTTCGGCCGGGCTCCGACGTTGCTCGGCGAGCGTTGTGGTGAACCTGCCGGACCCTCTGTCCCGGTTTGGGGTGGTGAGTGAGTTGGCTTGCTCTCAGTGTGTAGGTCGGTCGGTCGGTGGGTGGTGGTGGGGTGTTCTCAGAACTCCCTTGGCACACGGTTTCCGGCACTTGCCGGCGACCTACCACAGGTCAAGAGGGGTACCTCCCACAGCAGGTCAAGCCTTGCAGGTGGCGCGGGGCGAGGTGGTCCGGACCACGACCGACGATGAACGGAGACGCCACTGGCGCGAATCGGATGAGCGCTCGGATGACTTTGGGGCGTGCGGCTGTCGCGGAAGTGAGGTCGTTGTCGTCGACCGCGGCCCATGAGGTGACGCAAGAGGTCCACTCACTCACGAACATGTGCAGGACCCCTTCGTCGGGTCGCGATGAACACCGCGCCGAGAGCGGCGCCGGCGAACGCCTCCGCTGCCCAGATCCAGGTCGGTTCGAGAAGCCGCCCCGTCGCCACGCGCACGAGCGGCTCGAGCAGGAACGATCCGGCCACGACCGCGGCCGCGAGCGCCGAACGGCGGGTACGCCAACGCGCGCCCAGGTAACCGAACAACGGCCCGATGACCGCTCCCCCGACGATCCACGGAACGTTCGACCGGGCCCACCCGGACGCACCGTGGATCACATCGGTGAACGGGTGGCCCTCCGCGGGCCCGTACCCCATCAGGAGATACCCGGACAGGGCCGCGAACGTCGCGACGAGCCCGACGAGCGCGGCGCGCACCGATCGCTCCTGCGTGCCGCCGACGAGGAAGGGAACGAGCAGCCAGAGCGCCGACATCTGGCTGACGGGGAGCGTCCACCACCCGAGCCGCAGCGTGACGTGGAGCGTACCGAGGTACTGGTCGACCGCCCCGAAGATCAGCCCGACCACGAGGGCCACCAGGAAGATCATCCTCGCAGCATAAGGACCTACGCATCGCTTCGGCCCGGGTACGGATGCGGAGACGACTGTCTCGACGGTACGCTCCCCCTTGCAGCGGCCCTCCGCCGTTCTGATCCAGATCGTCGAGGCGGCTACGGGCGGAACGGAGCACATGGATGACGGCGGGCGAGAGCGTAGCCATCGTGACGGGCGCCGGAAGCGGCATCGGGCGCGCGACCGCGGCGCGACTGGCGGCAGATGGCGCGGCCGTCGTCATCGTCGACATCGATCCCGTCACCGCCGAAGAGACCCGCGAACTCCTGGCGCCAACCGGAGCCGACGTCCAGATCGCGGTCGTGGATGTCGGTCGACGCGACCAGGTGGACGGCCTCGTTCGGGGGACGGTGGAGCGGTACGGGCGTCTCGACATCATGGTGGCCAACGCCGGCATCGCGATCGACCGGCCCTTCCTGCAGACGACCGAGAGGGACCTCGATCGCACCCTGAGCGTCAATCTCAAGGGCGTCTTCTTCTGCGGGCAGGCGGCGGCACGATCGATGATCGAGCGAGGGAACCACGGGTACATCGTCAACGTCGCCAGCACCTACGCGGAGGTTTGTGCGGTGGGCAGTTCTGCATACTGTGCCAGCAAGGCCGGCGTACGGATGTTGACCAAGGCGATGGCCCTGGAACTCGGACCCGCCGGGATCCGCGTCAACGCGGTCGCGCCGGGGTGGGTTCGAACGGGCATGAACCCCTTGAACGATGCCCCAGAGGTCGCTCGACTCGAAACGGAGATCCCGCTTGGACGCGTCGGCACTCCCGAGGACGTCGCCTCGGTGATCGCGTTCCTGGTCTCCGACGACGCGGCGTACGTGAGCGGCGCGACGCTCTTCGTCGACGGAGGATGGATCGTGCGATGAACGATGAGGGTCCGCACCTCGACGGCAGGGTCGCCTTCGTGACGGGAGCGGGCCGGGGTCTCGGCCGGGAGATCGCCGTGAAGCTCGCCCGTTCGGGTGCAAGCGTTGCGCTCCTCGATCGATGCGGAGACCTCGCGACGACGCCCTACGCGTCTGCTTCACGTGCAGACCTCGAAGAAGCGGTCGGATCGGCTCGAGGGAACGGAGGTCGAGCGATCGGTATCGAGGCGGACGTGACCCGTCTCGGCAGCCTGCAGCAAGCCGTCGCGAGGACGATCGACGCGTTCGGAAGCCTCGACATCGTCGTTGCCAACGCCGGCATCTTCACGTGGGGCCGGCTCTGGGAGCTGACCGAAGAACAGTGGGACGAGACGATCGACATCAACCTGAAGGGGGCCTGGCGAACGATCAAGGCTACCGTGCCGTCGATGATCGAGCGTCGATCCGGACGCATCATCGGGATCGCGTCGACCGCGGGGTTGCGCCCGGGCCACGACATCGGCCACTACGTCGCGTCGAAGTTCGGGCTGATCGGACTCATCCAGAGCCTGGCGCTCGAGGTCGGTGAGTTCGGCATCACCGCGAACGCGGTCTGTCCCAGCCGCATGCGGACGGGGATGGTGACGTTCGGCGCCTACTACGATCGGTGGGCGGGGGCCGAGGGTGCCACGGAGCAGGCCATGGCGGACGTCACCCGACGGGAGCACGTCCTCCCCGTGGACTTCTTGCCCCTCCCGGCTGTCGCCGACGCGGTGGCGTGGCTGGCGAGCGACGCCGCCGCCTGCGTAACGGGGGTCGCCCTCCCCGTCGACGCCGGGGCGCTGCTCCTCTAGGCGGCCGCCCGCGCCGAGCCGTTACGTCACACGGCCCGCGATCTCGCCGCACGTCGCGATCCAGGCATCCTCGTGTTGCTTCACGAAGCCGAGCATCGACTCCAGCAGCTCCAGCCGATAGGGACGCCCGATCACCTGCGGGTGCATCGTGAGCACCCAGGCGCCACCCAGCCGGTGGTAGCCCCGGAACTCGCCCTCCCAGATCGCACGGACCTCCTCGGCCGTGGAGATCTTCTTCAGCCACGCGGCGCCGGAGAACCAGAAGTGAGCCGCATCGTCGATCGTCCACTGGACCGGCACCTCGATGAGGGTCGTGCCCTCGCGACGGTATGGACGAAGGTCGTCCATGAGATTCGAGGAGTAGCGGAACCCGTGGGTCTGGAGCAGCTCATCGGTGTGCGC
>JBLNAW010000038.1:0-6248 GCA_050259555.1 Solirubrobacterales bacterium | reverse complement strand
GCGTGGCCGAGGTCTGTGCCGAGCGCGGCCTGTGGCTCCACGTGGACGGCGCGTACGGCGGGGCCGGTCTGCTCGCGCCGTCGGTCCGAGACCGGTTCCGCGGTCTCGAGCGGGCCGATTCATTCATCATCGATCCGCACAAGTGGCTGTTCGCGCCGTTCGACGCTTGCGCGCTCGTGTACCGCGAGCCCTCGGTGGCACGCGCCGCGCACCGGCAGGAGGCCTCGTACCTCGACTCGCTCAACCTCGCCGAGGACTGGAACGCGAGCGACTACGCCCACCACCTCACCCGCCGAGCGCGAGGGCTCCCGCTGTGGTTCTCGCTCGCGACCTACGGGACCGACGCCTACCGAGACGCGGTCGAGGCCGTCCTCTCGATCACGCGCGCCGCCGCCGAGGAGATCCGTCGGCACCCGCAGCTCGAGCTGGTGATGGAGCCCGAACTCTCGGTCGTCCTGTTCCGGCGACTTGGCTGGAGCGCCGAGGACTACGAGGCCTGGTGGCGCCGCCTGCTCGAGGCGCAGGTCGGGTTCGTTCAGCCGACGTCGTGGGAGGGTGAGAAGGTCGGGCGTCTGTGCTTCGTGAACCCGCTCACGAGGATGGAGCACGTCCGCGCGATCCTGGGAACCCTCGCCTGAAGCCAATCCCGGCGCCGCCGTCAAGTCGTTGACATGATCACTACGGCCCGCCCTGGGTCCCCGTATCAACCCCCTTGATGGCATCGTCCTGCGCGTTTCCTATCAAGGGGGTTGACGCCGATCACCCGGGAAGGCCCTGGAAGAAGTCAACGGGTGGAGGCCGCCGAGGCGGGCGAGGCGCTACGCGGCTCCGATCTGCCGGCGGATCTCCTCGAGCCTGGCCACTCGAGCCTCGGTCGGTGGGTGGGTCGAGAACAGGTTCGCGAAGCCCATCGCGTGGCCGCCTCGGAGCGGGTTCATGATGAACAGGTGCGCCTCGGCGGGGCTCACGGTCGCCGGCGCCGGCACGCGCTTGGAGGTCTCCTCGAGCTTGCGGAGCGCGCTCGCGAGGGCCTCGGGGTCGTGCGAGAGCAGCGCTCCGGACTCGTCGGCCTGGTACTCGCGCGAGCGGGACACCGCCATCTGGATGATCGCGGCCGCGATCGGCGCGAGGATCCACGCGAACAGCAGCCCGAACACGTTCCCACCGCGGTTGTCGTCGCCGCCGAAGAGGAACGCGACCCGCGCGAGGAAGGTGATGCTCATCCCGATCGCGGCGGCGATCGACGAGATCAAGATGTCGTGGTTCGCGACGTGCGAGAGCTCGTGTGCCAGGACCCCACGCAGCTCACGCTCGTCGAGGACCTGCAGGATCCCCTTCGTGACCGCCACCTTGGCGTTCTTCGGGTTGCGGCCCGTCGCGAACGCGTTCGGCTGCAGCATGTCGGAGACGTAGATCTCGGGCATCGGCATCTGGCGGGCCTGCGTCAGCTCCCGCACGATCCGGTACAGCGCCGGGTACTCCTGCTCGGTCACGGGGTGCGAGCGGGTCGAGCGCACCGCGATGCTGCCCGAGAACCAGTACATCGCGAAGTTGAACACGAGCGCGAAGCCGAGCGCGATGACCGCCCCGTTCGTGCCTCCGAGCGCCGCCCCGATGAGGACGAACAGGCCGCCCATCGCGGCGATGAGGACCCAGGTCTTCACGCGGTTGATGCCGATCATGGGATGAACCCCTCCTTCAGGGAGCATTCGCCGACCCGCAGCGGGCGGTTCTAGCGTCCGACCAGCGTGGACAGCGGCGGGAAGTGCGCGAGGAGCTCGGGATAGACGCCGATCGCGACCACCGCGACCATCGCCACGAACGCGACCCCGGTGACCAGGATCGGTGAGGCGAACGGCCGCTCGCGCTCCGGCTGCTGGAAGATCATCGCGCGCGGGATCGCAAGGTAGTACGCGATGCTGATGACGGAGTTCACCACCATGACGATCGCGAGCGCGACCCCGATGCCGCCCCGGTCGATCGCGGCCCGGAAGACCAGGAACTTGGCCCAGAAGCCGCCCATCGGGGGGATCCCGGCGAGCGACAGCATGAACACCGTCATCGCGACCGTGAGGAGCGGGGCTCGCTTCGCCAGGCCGTCGAAGTCCGAGATCGGCAGCGCGCGAGACTCGCGCGAGAGCGCCGTCACGACCGCGAACGCCCCGAGCGTCATCACCGCGTAGATCAGGATGTACGTCGTGGCCGCCGCGAAGACGTCCTTGTTCGCAGACTGATCGGCGGTCACGAGCGCGAAGGGCAAGAGCATGTAGCCGGCCTGCGCGATGCTCGAGTACGCGAGCAGCCGCACGGCCTGCCTCTGCTGGAGCGCGACGAAGTTCCCGATCGTCATCGTGAGGATCGACAGCACCGCGAAGATCGGCGTCCAGAACTCGAACTGCGCGGGGAACGCCACGAACATCAGCTGCAGCAGGCCTGCGAACCCCGCGGCCTTCGACGCGGTGGCGAGGAAGGCGGCGACCGGCACCGGAGCGCCCTCGTACGTGTCCGGCGCCCAGAACTGGAACGGCACCGCCGAGACCTTGAACGCGAACCCGACCGTGATGAACAGGATCGCCGCCAGGGCCAGGGTGTCCTTGCCCTGCGTGAGGTCGCCGGCCAGCGCGATCCCGATCTTCGACAGGTTCGTCGTCCCCGCCACCCCGTACATCAGGCTCATGCCGTAGAGCATCACGGCGCTCGAGAGCACGCCGATCAGGAAGAACTTCAGCCCCGCCTCGTTCGAGCGCACGTCGGTCTTGCGGAACGCCGCGATGAGGAACCCAGGCGCCGAGACGAGCTCGAGGGCGATGAACAGAACCAGGAGGTCCCGCGCCGAGGGCATCATCAGGCAGCCGAGGAACGACGTGAGGAGCAGGAAGTAGTACTCGCCCTGGTAGACGCGGCCGTCGCGGAAGTACCGCAGGCTGATCGCGAGCACGACGATCGCGACCACGAGGAAGAACACCTTGAACATCACGGCGAAGTCGTCCACCACGAACGAGTCGCCGAAGGTCGAGCGATGCTCGCCGATCAGCGTGAGCGTGGCGATGAGCGCCGCGACGACGCCCGCGAGCCCGAGCGGCATCGTGAGCCACGAGCGCTTCTTCAAGAAGGCGTCGACGAACAGGACCAGCACGACCGTGCCGGACAGGATCAGCTCCGGCAGGATCGCGTGGTAGTCGATCGCCTGGTTCATCGCTCGCCCCTAGCCGCCGAACAGGTGCATGAGGGACTGGACGGCGCCGTCGGTCACGCCGATCAACAGGCGCGGGAAGAGCCCGAGGACGACGATCCCGACGAGGAGCGGCACCCACGAGATCCACTCGACCGCGACGATGTCGGGGAACGGGGACTCGCGCCACCTCTCGGGGACCGTGCCCATGTTCACGCGCTGCAGCATCCACAGGAAGTAGCCGGCCGTCAGGATCGTGCCGATACCGCCCGCCACCATGAACACGCGGAACAGCGTGGTCTGGTCGGCGAGCACGCTGGCCGGGCTATACGAGGAGAGCAGCGCCATGACCTCGCCCCAGAACCCCGCGAGGCCCGGCAGCCCGAGCGACGCGATCGAGACGAACGCGAACACGCCGCCCAGGTACGGGAGCTTCTGCATCAGCCCGCCGCCGATCTCGGCGATCTGCCGCGTGTGGTAGCGGTCGTAGATCGAGCCCACGCAGAAGAAGAGCATGCCCGTGATGAGGCCGTGCGCCACCATCCCGAAGATCGCGGCGTTGATCCCGATCGGCGTGAGCGTCGCGATGCCGAGCATCACGAACCCCATGTGGCCCACCGAGCTGAACGCGATCAGCCGCTTCAGATCCTTCTGCGCCAGGCACGCCAGCGCCGCGTAGACGATCGCGATCGCCGCGAGCGCTCCGATCCATGGCGCGTACACCCGGGCGCCCTCGGGCAGGATGGGGAGCGCGACGCGGACGAACCCATACGTCCCCATCTTCAGCATGATCCCCGCCAGCAGGACCGAGCCGATCGTCGGCGCCTCGGTGTGGGCGTCGGGGAGCCACGTGTGGAAGGGCCACATCGGAACCTTGACGGCGAACCCGAGCGCCAGCGCGCCGAACGCGACGAGCTGGAAGGTGTGGCTGAACCCACCACCCGCTCCGTACGCCTGCAGCTCGACGATGTCGAAGGTGTGCGGGGCTGACTTGAAGTACATCGCAAGGAACCCAAGGAGCATGAACGTGCTCCCGAAGAGCGTGTATAGGAAGAACTTGATCGCCGCGTACTCGCGGTTCGCACTCCCCCAGATCCCGATCAGGAAGTACATCGGGACCAGCACGAGCTCCCAGAAGATGAAGAACAGGACGAGGTCGAACGCGATGAACGTTCCGGCCATCCCGGTCTCGAGCAGGAGCATGAGCGCGAGGAAGGCCTTCGTCTTGCCCGGGCTCGGGATGTAGCGCCACGAGTAGATCGCGCACAGGAACGACAGGATGAAGGTGAGGATCCACAGCGGCAGGCTGATCCCGTCGATGCCGACGTGGTACCGAGCACCGATCACCGGGATCCACTTCGTGTTCAGCTCGAACTGGAGACCGGAGCCCGATCCGTAGCTGAAGTCGATGGCGAGCGCGATGGCGACGACCATCGCCGCCGCGGTGAACACGATGGCGAGGCCTCGGACCATCCGGTCCTTGTCCTTCGGCACGAGCGCGATCACCAGTGCCCCTACGAGGGGCAGGAACGTGGCGATCGAGATCGCCGACTCCTCCCAGGCGTTCATCGGGACTCCCTCTGTTCGTTCATCAGATCCTCGTGAAGATGACGGCCAGGATCACCACACCGGCGAACAGGAACGCCGCGTAGCGCTGGACGTTGCCGGATTGCAGGTACCGCAGCAGACCCCCGGTGAACCCGACCGTCTGCCCGAGGCCGTTCACGGCCCCGTCGATGACCTCCTCGTCGAAGGTCTTCACCCCTCGAGAGAACAACCGTGCGACCCACGCGGCACCGTTCACGGCGCCGTCGAAGACGTTCTGGTTCGTCCAGTAGACGAACGCGGCCACGGGATCCCTGATCGGACGGATGATGCCGCGCCAGTAGATCTCGTCGAGGTAGTACTTCTTCGAAAGCAGCGTGTACACGGGGCCGAGCACCACGATCGGATCTCGTTCCTGCCAGCGCCGGTAGACCGCCCACCCGCCGAGGAGGCCGAGGACCGCGGCGCTCACCGAGAGCAGGGCGACCCACGGGACGAACGTGATGGCCTCGGGCTCCTCGAAGAACACCCAGTCGAAGAACGGCGCGCCGGTCCCCGAGAACCCCAGGAAGCCGACGACGACCGTCGCGGAGGCGAGGAAGACGAGCGGCCCGGTCATCGTGATCGGCGACTCGTGCGGGTGGCCGTGACCCCGGTAGTCGCCGAGGAACGTCTGGATCACCATCCGTGCGGTGTAGAAGGCGGTCACGGCCGCGCTCACGAGCAGCAGCAGGAACAGTACGATCTGGTGGTTGTGCTCGAGCGCCACCAGCAGCTCGTCCTTCGAGAAGAACCCCGCGAGCGGCGGGATGCCGGCGAGCGCGAGCGATCCGATGAGGAACGTCCAGAAGGTGATCGGCATGCTCTTCTTGAGACCGCCCATCTCGCTCATGTTGTTCGTGTGGCACGCGTGGATGACCGAGCCGGAGCCGAGGAAGAGCAGAGCCTTGAAGAACGCGTGCGTGAACAGGTGGAAGAAGGCGGCGTTCCGGCCGGCGGGCCCCGCCGACATCAACGTGACCATGTAGCCGAGCTGCGACACCGTCGAGTACGCAAGCACGCGCTTGATGTCGTCTTGCACCAGGCCGAGCAGCCCCGCGCCGACGGCCGTGATGACGCCGATCACGCCCACGAACTGGAGCACCCAGGGGTCGGCGTTCACGAACACCTCGTAGGTCCGACCCACCATGTAGACGCCGGCGGCCACCATCGTCGCGGCGTGGATCAGGGCCGAGACCGGCGTGGGCCCGGCCATCGCGTCGGGCAGCCAGACGTGGAGGGGGAACTGCGCGGACTTGCCGATCGCTCCGCCGAACAGCAAGAGGGCGGCGATCGATACCACGCCGCGCGCCATCTCCCCGCCGCCGACGAGATGCCCGATCTCCTGGATGTTCGAGGTCGTGAACCCCGTCGCGGCGATGAGCACGAAGATGCCGAACATGAACGGCACGTCACCGATCCGGGTCGTGATGAACGCCTTGATCGCGGAGCTCGAGTTCACGTGCTCCTCCCACCAGTGACCGATCAGCAG
>JBLNAW010000037.1:0-9981 GCA_050259555.1 Solirubrobacterales bacterium | reverse complement strand
GCGTAGTTCTGGAAGACCGTGTTCACGTTGCGCTTGTGGGGCGGGGTCTGGGCCATGTCCACGCCGTCGAGCAGGATCTGGCCCTCGTCCGGGCGCTCGAACCCGGCGATGCACCGCAGGGTGGTCGTCTTGCCGCAGCCCGAGGGTCCGAGCAGCGAGAAGAACTCCCCCGGGGGCATGTTCAGGTTGATGCCGCCGACCGCCGTGACGTCGGCGAACCGCTTCACCAGATCGACGAGGACGACCTCTCCGCCAGCCATGCAGGGCGCAGGATAGCGCACTAGGCTCCCCCTTTGCATGACGGTTCAAGGCCCGCGCGTGCGCTCGCTCGCGACCCTGCTGGCGAGCTACTTCATGTTCGGCCTGTACTGGGGGGTCTGGGTCGTCGTCTTCGCCGACTTCCTGGCCGACCACGACCTCACCGAGGGGCAAGCCGGGCTGCTGCTCGCCGCCCTGTCGGTGTGCTCGATCCTCACGATGACCCTGGTCTCGCCGAGGCTGCAGCGCCTCGGACCCGCACGGACGGTCCCCCTCGGACACCTCGCGATGGGGCTCGGGGCGGTCCTGCTCGCCGCCGCCCCCGAACGGCTCACCATCCTCGGCTTCGTGGTGATCGGCGTCGGCAACGGCCTCCTCGACGTGTTCGTGAACGTGGCGGGTCAGATGGTCGAGACCCGTGAGCACCGCCCCGTCCTGCAGTTCGTCCATGCCGCCTACAACGTCGGCGGGATCGTCGGCGCGCTCGGCGCGGGGATCGCCCTGGTGGCGGGGGCGCCCTTCCGGACTCCCCTCATCATCGCGGCGGCCGCGTTCGGCGCCGCCGCCGTCTGGTGCAGGCTCTCGCCGTGGCTCCGGGGCCAGCCCGCGCCCACCGCCCCCGAGACGAAGGTGTCGCTCGCGGTCTTCCGGCGGTCACGAGCGCTGATCGTCCCGGCGATCGTGGTGCTCTCCGCGTTCGCCGTCGAGGGCTCGATGGACATCTGGTCGGTGATCTACGTACGGGACGAGCTCGCGGCGACGGCGATGACGGGCGCGATCGCCTTCGCCCTGTTCAGCTTCTCGATGGCGAGCGGCCGCCTGTTCGCCGGCCGTCTGCTGTTCGGGCTCGGCTACCGGCGGACGATCCGCATCTCGGGCATCGGGTCGCTCGCGGCCGGGCTCGCCGCGGCGCTCGCGCCGAGCGCGATCCTCGCGGGGATCGCGTTCCTGTTCCTCGGGCTGTTCATCGCCTCGGCCGCGCCGGCGGCCTTCGGTCTGGTGTCGGACATCGACGAGGATCCCGCGCTCGCGATCGCGGGGATGACGACCGTCGGGTACTCGGGGTTCGTCGTCGGGCCGCCGGTCATGGGCTGGCTCGCGCAGACCGCGGGCCTGCGGGCCACGATGCTCGTGATCGGACTCATGTCGGTCGGCGTGTTCGCGGGCGGCATCCTCGGCCCGGCACCCCACCCGGCCGAGACGCCGCCGGCGCGTTAGAACGCGAGCTGGATGTACACGTGCTTGGCCTCGAGGTAGTCCTCGATGCCGGCGATCCCGAGCTCGCGCCCGATCCCCGAGTGCTTGTAACCGCCCCACGGCACCTCGGTCGGCGCGGCCTGCGTGCCGTTGATCCACACCGTTCCGACCCGCAGGGCTCGAGCGGTCGTGAGCGCCTTCGTGATGTCGTTCGTCCACACCGCCGCGGCCAGACCGTACTCGTTGTCGTTCGACATCCGCACGACCTCGTCGAGATCCGTGAAGGGGATCACGGTCATCACGGGCCCGAAGATCTCCTCGCGCGCGATCCTCACGTCGTTCGTCGCGTCGGCGAAGATGGTCGGCGGGACCCAGTAGCCGCTCGCGAACCGCGGCTCGGTGGGCCGCTCGCCCTGCACCGCGAGCTTCGCCTCGCCCATGCCGATCTCGATGTAGCGCTCGACGCGCTCCTGCTGCTCCTTCGACACGAGCGGGCCCATCGTCGTGTCCTCATCGAGCTGGTCGCCGAGGCGGACCTTCCTCGCGTGCTCGACCATCGCGTCGAGCGCGTCGTCGTAGATCGAGCGCTCGACGAACACCCGTGAGCCCGCCGAGCAGATCTCGCCCTGGTTCCAGAACACGCCGTTGCACGAGCCCTCGACGGCGGCTGCGAAGTCGGCGTCGGCGAACACGATGTTCGGAGACTTGCCGCCGAGCTCGAGCGTCACGCGCTTCAGCGTGTCGGCGCCGCTCCGCATGATCAGCTGCCCGACCTCCTTCGAGCCGGTGAAGCTGATCTTGTCGACCTTCGGGCTCTCGACGAGCGGAGCCCCGGCAGTCTCGCCGTGACCGGTGAGGACGTTGAGCACACCGGCGGGCAGTCCCGCCTCCTCCAGGATCCTCGGGATCTCGAGGCACGTGAGGGGCGTCTGCTCGGGCGGCTTCAGCACGAACGTGCAGCCCGCGGCGAGCGCAGGGGCGATCTTCTGCACCGCTTGCATCATCGGGTAGTTCCAGGGCGTGATGCCCGCGGCGACCCCCACCGGTTCCTTCAGCACGAGCGACATCGCGTCAGGACCCACCGGCGGCACGTCGCCGTGGATCTTCGTCGCCCACCCGCCGAAGTACTCGAACATGAAGGCGCACTCGGCGATGTCGTCCCGGGCCTCGGCGATCGGCTTGCCGCTGTCGAGCGCTTCCATCTGCGACAGGCGCTCATGCTCGCGCTGCACGATCTCGGCGGCGCGGAGCAGGATGCGCTCGCGCTCGCGCTCGGGCGTGGCCGGCCACCACGACCCCTCGTCGAACACGCGCCGAGCGGCGTCGATCGCGCGCTCGGCATCTTCACGCTTCGAGTCGGGCGCGGTCGCGATCACCTCACCCGTCGCCGGGTTGAACACGTCGAAGCGGCTGCCGTCGGCGGCG
This sequence comes from Solirubrobacterales bacterium, assembly GCA_050259555.1. Lineage (GTDB taxonomy): Bacteria > Actinomycetota > UBA4738 > UBA4738 > HRBIN12 > HRBIN12. The sequence continues at coordinate 7,101 of JBLNAW010000037.1, read as the reverse complement.
TCCACCCACCTGCCGTCGATGAAGTTCTGCAGCGCGTCGGCCACGGCTATCCCCTCCCAGGGAGCGTCGGTATCGGCGGAGGGTACTACGCGGACCGAGGAGCGTGGACCCCTTACGCCTCGTGCGTCTCCCACTCGCCGTCGGTCCACTCGGGGTCGGCGTCGAGCAGCGCTCGGTACTTCATGAAGTCCTCGTGCATCTTCGGATCGTCCGCGTTCTTCATGTACGAGGCCTTGTCGTCGAAGAAGACGGCCATGATGATCTCGTCCCGCCCGTCGTCGGGGATCAGGACGTGCGTGGCGCGAAAGCCCTCGGCGGTGCGGCCCTGGAGCTCCGTCATGACGGCGCGGAGCTCGTCGACCTTCTCCCGCTGGATCTTCATGCGTGCGACGGTCCCGTACACGGTCTCTCCTCCTCCGCGGGCTCCAGCACGAAGGCGTGAGCATACGCCTCCCCCGCGTCGAGCGCGATAGGCTCCGCGACCGTGGAGCGCTCGTTCGATGTCCACGCGGATGGGGTGCGGCTCGCGGCGCGGGCATGGGAGGGACGCGGTTCCGGCGCGCTGCTGATCCACGGACTCGCGTCGTCGTCGCACATCTGGGATCTCGTCGCGCCGCGCCTCGCGCCGGCGATGAACGTCGTCGCGTACGACCAACGCGGGCACGGACGCTCGGGCAAACCGACCTCGGGCTACGGGTTCGAGCGTCTCACGGCCGACGCGCGGGCCGTGATCCGGACCGGGCGACTTCGGCGGCCGCTCGTCGTCGGCCACTCGTGGGGAGCGAACGTCGCGCTCGAGCTCGCGGTCCGGCGGCCGAGCTCGGTTTCGGGCGTGGTGCTGATCGACGGGGGGTTCCTGAACCTCCGCGATCGGATGGATTGGCCGACGGCGAAGCAGACGCTCGCGCCCCCCGACCTGAAGGGCACGCCCGTCCACGAGTTCCTGGAGATGATCCGCTTCTTCCTGCACGGACAGATCGAGATCACGCCGGAGGTCGAGTCCGTGTTCCTGTCGCTCATGCGGGTCGACCGGGACGGCAACATCCACCCGAGGCTCTCGAGAGCGAACCACCTGCGGATCCTGCGCGCGCTGTGGGAGCAGGACGCCCGAGCGCTGCTTCGGCGGATCCGGGTCCCGACGCTCGTGCTCGCGGTGCGCTCGGCGCCGGGCGTCCCCGACTCCGCGGGGTTCATGCAGGAGAAGGAACGGGCCGCCGAGGTCGTGCGGGCGATCGGGGACCCGATCCGGTTCGAGTGGATCGACGGGATCCACGACGTGCCGCTCCAGCACCCCGGGGCGGTCGCGGCCCGGATCCGGGCGACCGGCCGCGTCTCCTGAACCGGCCGGTAGACGACGCGAGTCTCAGTTCCCCGCGATCTTCTCGCTCTGCCGCTGCCCACCCCACTTCGGGATGATCTCGTCAGCGAACCGGTCGGCGGTCCCGCTCACCGCGAGCACCGAGGACTTCAGCTCCTCGGTATCGAGCGTCGAGCCGACCACGGTGTGCTCGAAGAAGATGTCGTCGTCGTCGTCGATGCCGAACGCCCCGAACCGGAACGTGTTGTTCTGGAGCAGCAGGTAGTGCATGAGGTCGGCGGTGAGCTCCGTGTCCATCGCGACGTACGCGCGCGAGGTGATCGTCGCGTCGTCGTCACCCCAGGGCTGGACCGAGACCATCGTGAACGTCTGGCCGAGCTGGACGACGAACACCGGCTGATCGGGCAACGCGTGACCGAACATCCCGAACAGCTCCGGGATCCACACCGCGATGCGGTCGTAGACGTCCTTCTGCGGTTGCGTCTGGAATGCCATCGCCTTCCTTCCTTCCGGCCTCCGCTACCACCAGCCGATGAGACCGAGGCCCCGCTCGGCGCAGACGCGGAAGAATCCCCGCAGCTGCTCGACCTCCTCGACGGTGACGGGGTAGTGGTCGTCCTTCGCGGCCTCGGCGACGGCGTCCTCGTCGGCCCGCTCGAAGGCTTCCCAGATCTCGCGGACCTCCTCGGGAGGGATCCATTCCTGCCCGAGGCTCACCTGTGCGACGCGGTCGACGACGTCCAGGTACACCTTGCCGCGGAAGGACGCGCCGCCGTCGCCCGACATGATCCCGCCGCAGAGCTCGACCGCGGCCTTGCCGAAGGCCTCCTCGTCCTCGGGCGTGAGGATCACGTCGCCGGGGCTCCGCGAGGCGTAGTTGTCGAGACCCATGTGGCGCTCCCGGTCAGGGGTGTGACGGAGGATCGACCGCCGCTTCGGCGCCCGGCAGGACCCGTACCGCCTCCCGCTCGACCGAGACGACCACCGCCGACTCCGGAGCGCCCGGCCCCGGCAGATGCGGGATCAGGGCCTCGCCGAGGCTGTCCTCGATCATCCGGGTCAGCTCGGCGTGCGACCCCTTGCGGTTGGCGGCCCACACGAGGAACGTCTCGTCCCATCGCACCTGCAGGCCGCGGTGTCGGTAGTGCTCCTTCAGGCCCTCGAGCACGTTGCGCTCCACCCATCGGCGCTGCTCGACGTCGGTTCGGGGCACCTCGACGCAGACGATGTCGGCCTGGCGGACGAACCCCTCGCCGAGCGTCCGCTCGGCGAGGACCCGCGCCGACCCCTGGGCCGGGCGCTCGTCGTGCTCGGTCCGGAACCCCGGGGGATTCATCCCGGCCACCTCGGACGGCGCGGTGACGATCACGACCGCGTCCGAGAGGAACACGCGCCTGCCGTCGCGCTGCGTGAGGACCCCGTCCTCGAGGGCGTGAAGGAGGACCTCGCGTACCTCGGGATGACAGCCGTTCACGTTGTGGCAGACGAGCACCGACCAGGGCGACTGCGCGAGCTCGTGGATCGGCAACCGGTCGCCGAACCCGATGTAGCCGGGCGGCGCGCCGAGGAGCGAGTTCACGTCGGCGTCGTCGTCGTACCCGCTGAAGTCGATCGAGATCACGCGACTCGAGGCGCCGAACAGCGACTCGGCGACGACCGCCGCGAGCGGCTCGGCGCTGTCGGCGGCCTCGCCGGCGAGGAGCACGACGGCGCTCGGCCGCTGGGGTCGCAGGTCGAGGCCGCGCATCGTCACGTGGAGCCTGCCGAGCAGGCCGTCGGCCTGCTCCTCGGGCAGGAGGCGCGAGCCTGCCAGCTCGCCCTCGAGCGTCTTGAGCCGCACATCGAGGTCGATCGGCATCCCGACCATCCGCTGCGCGACCTCCTGTGCCGTCGCGATGTCGACCTCGGTCCGATCCTTCACGACCGCGGCGGCGACGCACTGCTCGAGCAGGTCGACCGCCTTGTCGGGGAACGTGCGGTTCCGCAGGAAGTCGGCCCCGAACTCGACGAGCCAGCGGAGGACGCCGTCGGATACCGAGACGCCCCGCAGCTCGGCGAGCTTGTCCCGATGGATCGCCGCGACCGAGATCGTGTCCTCGAGCGTCATCTCCTGCACCGCGATCGGCGCGAACCGGCGCTCGAGGGCCCGGTCGCGCTCGATGAACCGCCGGTACTCGTCGTCGGTCGTCGCCCCGATCACCGCGATATCTCCGCGGCCGAGCGCCGGCTTGAGCAGAGCGCCGACGTCCGAGGTCCCCGGCATCCCGCCGGCGCCCACGATCGTGTGCACCTCGTCGATGAACAGGATGATCCCGGGCTGCTTGGCTTCGGAGAGCACCGCCTGCCAGCGCTTCTCGAGCTCGCCCACCACGCCGGCGCCGGCGACCAGGTTCGAGGGCTGGATCGCGATGATCCGCGAGCCGCGCAGCGCCGCCGGCACCGCGCCGGAGGCGAACCGCTGCGCGATACCCTCGACGATCGCGGTCTTGCCGACGCCCGCGGGACCGATGAGCGCCGGATTGCGCTTGATCCGCCGGCAGAGGACCTCGAGGCACGCGTCGATCTCGCGATCGCGGCCAACGATCGGCACGAGTGTGCCCTCGCGTGCCTCCTTCGTGAGGTCGCGGCCGTAGCTCTCGAGCGTCGGCGTGGGCGCCCCTGCGACTGCAGCGGCGACCGCCGACCTGCCCTCGCCCATCACCCGGGGGGTCCCCGAGTCGCCGGCGGCGACCGCTGGCTCCGGCGCGCCCCCGACGGCCGTTCCGCCGGACACGCCGAACCCGCCCGCCGCGAGGATCGCCCTCGCGAGCACGCGCTCGCTCGCCTTCTTCCCCCCCTCGAGCTCCGAGGCGATCGTACGCAGGAGCGCGTCTCGGTCGAGCGGAGCGCCGACGTCGCCGATCGCGAGGCGCTCGCGGACGGTGCGGGCCTCGGCCGCCACGTCGAGACCCGGCACGAGGTCGCCGACCATCGGGCCGTGTCGCTCGAGCAGCGCGAGCAGCCAGTGGTTCGTTCCGAGCTGCGCATGGCCACCCGCACGCTGCCACTCGAGGGCGATGTTCACGAGCTTCTCCGCGCCGGCGGTCAGCACCACCGAGCCGGCTCCGGGCTCGCTCTCCATCTCGTCCTCCTCGGGGAATCCACCTCAACGGTAGGACGCACCCGCGAGCGTCCCGCAGTGCCGAAGGGCCCGCCGACGAAGAGCCGGGGAGGCGCATCGGCCGATCGCCCGTACAGTGGTGGGGTGGTCACCTTCATCGTCGTGCTGCTCCTGCTCGCCGCGCTGCTGGGGGTGCTCGGTGCGGTCCTCAAGGTCGTACTCGTGCTCGTGCTCGGCTTCGTTCTCGCGGTGGTGGTCCTCGCCTGGGGCGCCTGGTGGTGGCTGAAGCGCCGCGTTCGTGAGTTCGAGCGCGAGGTGGACCGTCAGCGGGAGGTGCGGGATCGGCGCCGGCGTGCGATCGACGTCCGGCACGTCCCGAACGAGGCCGATGGGACGACCAGCTCCCCCCCTCGTGAACTGACCGACGGCGACCTCCCCTAGACACCCCGACCCCTCCCGAAGGGCCCATCAGCCCTGGTCAGGCGGCCGAAGCAGCCCGATGCTCGGCCGAGTGCGACCCGCCTCGGGGCGCCGTCGAAGGGAACGCGATGGACCTCACGCCAGAGGGCCCCAAGCCCTCGCTCGCCGAGCAGTTCGATGCGATCGTCAAGCCCGCCGCACCCGCCTCGGGGATCCCGGCTCCTCCCCCGCCCGGTCTCGACCCGGGGTTGCTCGCCGCCGCCCGCGCGGCGCTGAGCGGTACGCAGCTCTCGGCTCCTGCGCGCTCGTTGCTCCTGCTCCGGCTGTGCGAGCGGGGCACCCTGCTCCCCCAGGCGGAGCTCGACGGCTACTGGGAGGAGCTCTCGAGGACCGCTCGGAAGTCGTTCCGTGCCATGCCGTCGAGCCTCGCCGAGTTCAACGAGCTCCGAGCGACGATGTTCCCCGCGCAGGCGCCCGAGGAAGAGGACGAAGAGGAGGGCCCGCCGAAGGGGTTCGAGGCGGAGGTCGAGGCCGAGATCCGCGAAGCTCTCCGACTCGTCGGCACCGACCGCACGGCGGCCGCCACGAAGCTCCGGGCGTGCGACGAGCGCGTCGAGGGTCGTTCCTGGCCGTTCGGGAAGCACCGGGTGGAGCGTCAGCTCGTGTGGGCGTGGGCGAGCGTCGATCGCGGTGTGGCGCTCGGCCGGCTCGAGGCGCTGAAGAAGCAGCAACGCTGGGAGCTGCTCAAGGCCCTCAGCATCGTCGAGCCTCTCACCCCACCGGAATGGAACGACGTGGTCCGGTCGATCGGGATGAAGGAAGCGCGGGGATCGCTCCTCCAGCTGCTCGCGAACGCGCCCGAGGACGCGATCGCTGGTGCCGTTCTCGAGGCCGGAGGGCTCTACCTGCCCACCGACCTCCTCGAAGAGGTGACGAAGGCGATCCGTGAAGACGCGGAGCGCACCTCGAAGCTCGTCGGCGCCGGCGCCGGCGCGAACGCTCAGAGCCTCTTCCCGCTGCTCCGACAGGTAAGGAGCGTGGTGCATCTCGTGCGAGATGCGGGGCCGGCGATCTCGTCCTTCTACGGCCAGATCCTCGTGACCTTCGGCACCCGTGACCCTCGCACGAACTGGCCGCACGCGCAGCTCGCCGCACTCGAGGGTCTCATCCGGCTCGGCGTCGAGTCCAAGCTGCTCTCCGACGACAACGCGGACGCGTCGTTCCGCGGGTTCTCGGACCAGCGCCGAGCCCTCGCGTGGGCCCGGTACGCGGCCGAGACGGCGTCGCCCGACGGCGTGCTCCGCGCGATCGAACTGGTGTCCTCGAAGACCGGCAACGACCGGAGCGCGATCGCGCTCTGTCTGCGCCGGCTCATCGGACGCGGCCTCGGCAGGGAGGCAGTCGAAGCGGCGGACCGAGCTGGCCTCGACGACGTGATGCGAGCGGCGGTACGACGGACGTGGCTGGCCGACGATCCCGCTGCCGCTCGTCGGGTCATGACGCCTGAGCAGATGCGCGGCGATCCGGTCGGCGAGTTCCTCACGCAACCGAGCATCGGTGAGATGGCTGCGTACCTGCGCACCATCTCCGCGAGCGGCTCCCAGAGCCTCCCCGGGCCCATGTGGATCGTCCCCGGCGAGGAGCGCCCGAGCGGCCTCAAGGGCAGGAGATGGGACTCCAAGCGTGCGTCGATGTCTGCCGCGGACATCGTCACCGAGTATGTGGAACGGACGCTCCTCTACGAGGCACGGACGGCGAACGGCAAGCCCGACGATGAGCTCGACGAGCACGTCGACTTCACGCAGCTCGGGCGATACCGGTGCGCGCAGCTCGACCCGCTCCTCCTGGGTGCGCTCGTGGTTTGGGGAGACGAGCACCCGGAGGAGATCGCCTCCCTCGCCGAGATCCTGTGGGAGCGGATCCGCCCCGACTCCGAGCTCATGTTCGCGGGCGACCTGCGTGGCGAGATCCTCACCCGCTGCGCAACCGTCCTCGCCGCCGATCCCGACGTCCTGCTCGACTCATGCTTGTCGTGGTTGCAGCGCGAGTGGGTCGCGCGGGGCCGAAAGCACAAGGTCAACGGCAAGGAGGTGGAGGCACACCTGCCCGCCGAGGTCCTCGGCGGGATGGTGCTCATCGGGGCGAGAGCGGTTCGGGGGTCCTCGATCGCGCGGAGCGATCACCTCGTGGTCCGCGGCCTCGAGCGTCACGTCTCAGCGTTCGAGCAGGTGCGGACGGCGGGTTCGATCTACGGGCAGGGCAA
>JBLNAW010000036.1:0-3406 GCA_050259555.1 Solirubrobacterales bacterium | reverse complement strand
CAGTCGCTACGTCAGGGCGATGCCGATGATCGAAACGAGGAGCAGGACCGCCATCGTCCCGATCACGAACACGAAACTCGCGCGAAGCTCAGCGGCCAACCCCTCGTCCCGGTCGACGTTCGGACGTGAACGGAGTCGCAACGGTGTATCCATGATCCGATCTGTACCCGTTCGTCGCGAGGTTCAATCATCGCGGGGCCGGCGACGTTTGCCGCTGCGTGTCCTGCCGGAACCCGTTCCAGCTCGTCGACCGATCGGGGACCTGTGATGGCGGACGACCGCCGCCCGGCTCACGACGACGAGACGGTCGAGGTCGCCGGACCGGCCAAGGCGCTCACGCCGGTCGAGACCGTCGTTCACCTCGAGGGCGGGGAGTGGGCGATGCTGCCCGAGGACCTCACGGTCCGACGGGTGACGGCGTCCGCGGCGTAGCCGCCGCTTCCGTCACGACTCGGCGAACAGCTCCTCGCGGCCCAGCACCTTCGCCGGATCGATCTCGATCCCCAGACCGGGATCCGTGGGCACGGCGATCGAGCCGTCGACCGGGTGCAGGCCCTTGAGGTGGAACCACTGGGCCCGCTCCTGGATCTTCACGAGGTACTCGACCATCGGGATCGTCTGCGGCGAGCGGGCCGCGGCGAGGTGAACGGGCACCGGGATCGCGCATCCGTGCGCCACCACCGGCACGTCGTAGGCGGAGCAGAGCGAACAGATGTGGAGGTGCTCGGAGATGCCGCCGTCCCAGTCGGGATCGGACTGGATGAGGCCGACACCGTTGTCGAGGAGCTCCTTGACCTGCCACCGCAGGTGGGTGTGCTCACCCGTCGCCAACCTGATGTTGGAGCTCGCGGCGAGTCGCCGGAACACCGAGAGCTGCTCCGGCGGCACGGGTTCCTCCATCCAGAACGGCTGCACGTCCTCGAGACCCCGCAGCATGTCGGTCGCGTACGGCAGGTCCCATCCCATGAACGCGTCGAACATCAGCGGATATCCGGAGCCCACCGCCTCGCGGACCGCTCGCGCCATCGCCAGGTTGCGCTGCAACCCTTGCCAGCCGGCCCCCGGCCCGTGGGCGAAGAACCACTTCTGGGCGTCGTAGCCGAGTCGCGCGTGCTCCGCGGCGGCCTCGGCCGCGCGCTCGGGCTCCACCGAGTACCCGAGCATGCTGGCGTACGCGGGGATGCGATCGCGGGTCGGGCCACCGAGGAGCCGGTAGACGGGCTCCCCGCGGATCCGTCCGAGGAGATCCCACAGCGCGTTGTTCACCGAACTGATCGCGTTCACGAAGAGGCCCGCTCGGCCGTGGCGATGGACACGGAGCAGCCGGTCGTGGATCCCTTCGATCGCGAACGGGTCGGCGCCGAGCAGGTGGGCTCGGAGGTCCGTCGCGATGAGGAACGCCTGACGGATGTCGATGGGCCCGTAGAGGCCGACCTCGCCGGCCACCGCGATCTCCACGTAGCGGTGGACGATCTTGGTGGGCAGGTCGCCGGCGCCCGCGGTCGGCCGAACGTGGTCGGGGTAGCGGTCGAGCGACTCGACGGACCGGTCGTCGAACACCCACGCCGGTCCGTCACCCTCGACGCTGAACAGACGTACGTCCTCGATCTTCATCTCGCCCCTCCGATCCCGGCCGCGTCCACGACGGCAACGATCTCGGCCACGACGTCGACGCCGAGGTCCGTGTCCCCTGCCGCGATCCATCCCTCGACCTGGGCGGGCCGGCGAGCGCCGCAGATCGCCCCCGTCACGCCCTCGACCGACAGGGTCCAGGCCGTGACGAGCGCCGGCAGGTCGAGCCCGAGACGCTGGGCGATCGGGCGGAGGCCCTCGACGGCTGCCGTGATCGCCTCGGCCCGGTGGTCCATCCGGTCCTCGTCGGAAGCAGCGTCGAGCCACGCCCGGTCCCGGGCGCCGGTCAGCAGTCCCGAGCCGTTCGGCGAGTAGACGATCACGCCGATCCCGTGGTCACGGCACCAGGGGATCACGTCTCGAGCGGCCTCGGGTCGCAGCAGGCTGAGCTCGGGCTGGAGGCTGTCGACGTGGCGGATCGCCTCGCACCGCTCGAGCTGGTCGACGTCGAAGTTCGACAGGCCGGCCCACCGCACCTTGCCCTCGTCGACGAGCTCGACTAGGGCCGCCCACGACGCCTCGACGGGCGTGTTCGGGTCGGGATGGTGGAACTGGTAGAGGTCCACGCGCTCGACGCCGAGCCGTCGCAGGCTGTCCTCGCACTGGCGCCGGATCGTCGTCGGCGCGAGGTCGGTCCAGATCCGGTCGGGCGGCTCCCACGGGTGCGCGCACTTGGAGAAGACCAGCACCTCTTCGCCCACACGCCACGGCTCGAGCGCGCGGGCGACCACCTCCTCCGAGTGCCCGAGGCCGTACGAGGCCGCGGTGTCGACCCACGTGACGCCGGCCTCGACCGCCGCACGGATCGCCGCGATCGCCGCGTCGTCGTCCGCGTCCTCACCGGCGCCCCAGGGGCCGGTGCCGCCGGCCTGCCACCCCCCGATGCCCAGCCGCGTGATCTCCGGCCCGTCTCGCCCGAGCCGCGCGGTCCTCACCAGGCCCACGCCTCGGGTCCCGGGCCGCCGGGGCCGGGGAAGATCTCGTCGAGCGTGCCGAGCGTCTCGTCGGACAGCTCGATCTCGAGCGCGCGGATCGTGCCGTCGAGCTGCTCGACGCTCCGCGGCCCGATGATCGGCGCGGTGACGACCGGGTTGTGGAGCAGCCACGCGAGCGCGACGTCGGCCGGCGTCTCGCCGAGCTCGGCGCACAGACCCTCCCACGCCTCGAGCTGCGGCCGGCGCTTCTCGATGTCCTTCTGCGCCTGCTCGCTCGCGCGCCGGCCGTCGCTCGCCTTCTGGAGCGCGCCGCCGAGCAGCCCGCCGGCGAGCGGGCTGTACGGGATGACGCCGAGGCCATACCGCTCACACGCCGGGAGCACCTCGAGCTGAACGCTACGGACCATGAGGTTGTACTTGCATTGCTCGGACACCAGGCCGAGGAAGTGGCGGCTCCGCGCGGCCTCGTTCGCCTGCGCGATGTGCCAACCGGCGAAGTTGCTGCTCCCCGCGTACACGATCTTGCCGGCCTGCACGAGCGTCTCGATCGCCTGCCAGATCTCGTCCCACGGCGCGTCGCGATCGACGTGGTGGAACTGGTAGAGGTCGACGTGGTCGGTCTGGAGCCGTCGCAGGCTCTCGTCGCAGGCTCGGCGGATGTTCACGGCGGACAGGCGTCCCTCGTTCGGCCACTCGCCCATGTCTGCGTACACCTTCGTCGCGAGGACGACCTTCTCGCGCCGCCCGCCGCCCTGCGCGAACCACCGACCGAGGATCTGCTCGGTGATCCCCTCGCCCCGCCCGCCGCCCTTGACCCACCCGTAGACGTTGGCCGTGTC
>JBLNAW010000035.1:0-5865 GCA_050259555.1 Solirubrobacterales bacterium | reverse complement strand
GCGAGCCCGTTCGCCTCGAACAGGTTGCCCATGCCGAGCGACCCACCGGATACGTTCACCGGCAGCTCGCCGTCCGCCTCGAGCTCGCCGTCTTCGAGCAGAACCGCGAGCTCCTCGGCGCCCGCGAGCCCGAGCGCCTCGAGATGCTGGAGCTCCTTGTACGCATAGGTGTCGTCGACCTCGGCCAGATCGATCTCCTCGGCGGGGTCGCGGATCCCGGCCTGCCGGTACGCCATCCGAGCCGCGAGCGCGACGCCCTCGGCCTCGCCCCACGCCCGGCTCTCGAGCGCTGCGGCGCCGGAGGACCAACCGGCGCCGAGCACCCACACCGGTCCGTCGGTGAGATCTCGAGCCCGCTCCTCCAAGGCCAGTACGGCGACGACGCAGCCGTCGGCGGGGGCGGCGACCTCCAGCTCGCGCAGCGGCCACGACACGGGGGCCGCGTCGTCCACCTGCTCGAGGTCCACGTCTGCCGGGTACGCGGCTCGAGGGTTGTCGAGCGCGTTCCTCCGGTTCTTCGCGACGACCATCGCGCACTGCTCCTCGGTCAGTCCGCTGCGGTCGAGGAAGGCGTTCATGTCGAGCCCGACGATCGCGAGCGCGGGCATCTCGAGCGGCCGGTTCCAGACCGGGTCGAGCGCGAACGCCTCGATCTGCCCGAGGGTGACCACGTCCGAGACCTTGCTGTGCGCCTCGACCGCGACGACCTCGGCGACGCCCGAGCGGATCAGCATGAGCCCGGTCACGATGCCGAGCAGACCGTCCCCCGCAACCGTGTGCACGGGTCGCTGCATCGCGCCGAGCTGATCCGGCACGTACTCGTCGAAGATGCTCGTCCCCTCGAGGAAGTCCTCCGAGCAGCAGACGAACGAGTCGATCTCGGTCCGAGGGTCCACGCCGGCGTCGAAGTAGGACCGCTGGGCGGCCTCGAACATCAGCTCCTTGTACGACAGGCCGGCCACGATCGGGGCGAACCCCGCGTGTCCGATGCCGACGACGGCGACCCGGCGATCCATCGGGTCGATCCTCGCACGGGACGGCCTCGATCGCCTCTCGGGAGGTGGTGCGCTACTCGCCGAGGATCTTCTTCTTCTGGTTCTGGAACTCGGCCTCGGTGAGGACGCCCTTGTCGCGGAGATCGGCGAGGCGCTGGAGCTCGTTCGTGACCGAGGGCGCCGAGGGCGATGCTCCGCCGCTCGAGCCGCCCTGATACATCCGCTTCTTGTTCGCCTCGCCCTGCTCGTAGATCGTGCGCTGGACGTGCTCGGGGTTCCGAACGTTCGCGAACACGTTGCGCCCGTACTCGCTCGCGGACTGGATGACGAGGTCCCCGGCGCCCACGATCCGCTCGAGGATCGACTGGTGGAACCGCACGTCGTTGATCGCCTCGAGCGGGATCTCCATCGAGCGCTTCGCGATGAACCCCTCGCGATGGATGATCCGATCGGTCGTCACCGCGAAGTTCGAGGTCGCCCACGCGACGAAGGCTCGGAGCGGGTACCACACGAAGATCGCGATCCCGACGACGAGCGCCCCCCACACGACGACGCTCCGTCCGGTCCCATCGTCCGGCGCGTAGCCGAGCGCGAGGACGCAGCCAACGACGACGAGCAGCGTGACGATGCTCGGCAACACGAGGGCGATCCAGTGCGGGCGGAGGTCGAGGACGAGCTCCTCTCCCTCGATGAGCAGACGCCGCGGGAAGGGCATGCCTGGACCCTAACCGGTCGGTCTCAGCGCGGCAACGCGCCGGGCCGCAGGTGCTCGACGTCGCCGAACCGGACCGTCTCCAGACCCGCGGCCGATCGCACCACGAGTCCTCCGAGCGCATCGACGTCGACCGCCGTGCCTTCCACCGTCCCACCGTCCACGGTCGTCGCCCGCACCTCGCGGCCGAGCGTCGCGCACACGTCCCGGTACCGCTCGAGGACCCGTTCGGCGAACCCCTCGACGGGCGGGTGGTCGCGCGCGAGCGCCTCGAGGAACGCGCCGAGCACCTCGGCGGCGTCCCCGCCCGGAAGCGCGCCCGCCCCCGCCACCCCCGGCGCCGCGCCGAGGTTCACCCCGACCCCGAGGACGACGAACGCGAGCCGGTCGCCCCGGACCTGCGAGCCGGCGAGGATGCCGCCGACCTTGGCCTCGGCCGCGAGCAGGTCGTTCGGCCACTTGCACGCCACCTCCGCACCGGTCACGCCCCGGAGCGTCTCGGCCATCGCGGCGCCGGCGAGGAGCGTGAGGAGGCCGCCGCGCTCGGGCTCGAGCTCGGGGCGCAGGACGACCGAGCACAGCAGGGCGCCATCGGCGTCGAGCCAGGGGCGCTCGAGGCGCCCGCGGCCCTGCGTCTGGTGGCCGGCCGCCACGAGCGTCCACTCGGGCGCTCCCGCCTCGGCGAGCTCGAGCGCCGCGACCTGCGTGGACCCGGTAACCTCGTCGAACCGCACGGGTGCGTCGGAGCCGATCCGCTCGAGGGCGGAGCGCAGGGCGGCTTCGGTGAGTGCCAAGATTGACTCCCGTCCGGTCGGAGACGATTATCGCGAGCCGGAGCGACCCGTGGCCAACAAGCGCATCCTGATCGCGAACCGCGGCGAGATCGCGGTCCGCATCATCCGCACCGTGCGCGAGCTCGGCTTCCGCTCGATCGCCGTCTACTCCGACGCCGATCGGCATGCGCTCCACGTCCAGATGGCCGACGAGGCCTACCGCATCGGGCCCCCGCTGCCCGCCGACTCGTACCTGTCGATCGGCGCCGTGCTCGAGGCCGCGCGCAAGGCCAAGGCGACCGCGATCCACCCCGGCTACGGCTTCCTGTCCGAGCGCGCGCACTTCGCGCGAGCCGTCATCGAGTCCGGCTACGCGTTCATCGGACCCTCACCCGACGCGATCGACATGATGGGCGACAAGTCCGCGGCTCGGCAGGCGGCCGAGCGCGCCGGTGTCCCGATCGTCCCGGGCACACCCGAGCCCGTCACGATCGCAGAGGCGCCGAGCGAGGCCGAGCGCATCGGCTACCCGGTCATCGTGAAGGCGGCGTTCGGCGGCGGCGGCCGCGGGATGCTCGTCGTGCGCAAGCCCGAGGATCTCGAGGGCGCCCTCGCCCGCGCGACCCGCGAGGCGCAGTCGTACTTCGGACGGCCCGAGGTCTTCCTCGAGCGCTACATCGACCGCGGTCATCACGTCGAGGCGCAGATCCTCGCCGACACCCACGGCACGATCGCGTTCCTCGGCGAGCGCGACTGCTCGGTCCAGCGCCGCCACCAGAAGCTGATCGAGGAGACGCCCTCGCCCATCGTCGACCTCGACCTGCGGACGCGGATCGGTGAGGCCGCGATCGCGCTCGCGAAGGCGGCCGGCTACGTGAACGCCGGCACCGTCGAGTGCATGGTCGACGAGGACGGCGACTTCTACTTCCTCGAGATGAACACGCGCCTGCAGGTCGAGCACACCGTGACCGAGATGGTCACCGGCCTCGATCTCGTGGCGCTCCAGATCGCGATCGCGCTCGGCGAGCGGGTCGATCTCGACGCCGTCGAGGCGAGGGGTCATGCGATCCAGTGCCGGATCAACGCGGAGGACCCCACCCGAAACTTCCTGCCGGGTCCGGGCCGCGTCACGGGGTACCGAGAGCCGTCCGGGCCGTTCGTGCGCGTCGACTCCGCGATCCGCGAGGGAAACGAGATCCCCGCGGACTACGACTCGATGTTCGCCAAGCTCATCGTCCAGGCCGAAGACCGGGAGCACGCCCGCCGCCGGATGCTCCGCGCCCTCGGCGAGTTCCGGGTCGAGGGGGTCCCGACGACGATCCCGCTCCACCGATGGATCCTGGAGAGCCAGGACTTCCGCAAGGCGACCCACACGACCACCTGGCTCGAGCGGGCCCTGCGCGAGGCCGAGCTCCCCGGCGCCGACTGGGCCGCCGCGGGAGGCGCCGAGCCCCACCGCGCGCCGGCCGAGCTCCTGGTCGAGATGGACGGCCGGCGCGTCCCCGTGCGGATCTTCGACCAGCGCCGCGACCATGCCCCGAAGCCTCCCTCTCGTCACGCGGGCCACGGCGGCGAGCACGTCCACAGCGTGATCCCCGCGCCGATGCAGGGCACGATCCTGCGCGTCCTCGTCGAGCAGGGCCAGGAGATCCAGGCCGGCGACGTCGTCTGCATCCTCGAGGCGATGAAGATGGAGAACGCGATCCCCGCCTCGCGCGACGGCGTGGTGTCGGAGCTGCCGGTCGAGGCGGGTCAGGTGGTGCAGGTCGGCCAGACGCTGGCCGTCATCGACTGAGGCCGGCCGTCTCCCGAAGGCGGTCCTGCGGAACGGCCTCCTCGCTCGCGGGCGGGCTCTCGGGGATCCACAGCCGGAAGACGGTGCCCTCGGGTCCGGAGCGCTCGAGCCAGAGCCGCCCGCCGATCGCATCCGCGAGTTTCCGGCAGATGTACAGCCCGAGACCCGTCCCGCCGACGGTCCGCGTGGCCGAGCTGTCCACCTGGAAGAAGCGCTCGAAGATCCGCTCCTGCGCCTCCTCGGGGATCCCGGCGCCCTCGTCCTCGACCGATACGACGAGCCCGTCCGTCATGCGGGCGCCGCGGACGGTGATGCGTGTGTCCGGCGGCGAGTACTTCAGCGCGTTCTCGACGAGGTTGGACAAGATCTGGTGCACCTTGGCCTCGTCGGTCTCGACGAGCGGCAGCGTGCTGCCGTCGAACCGCAGATCGAACGTCTGGCCGTGACCACTCGCGCGGAGCTCGTCGATGACGTGACGGGCGACCTGCTCCACGGAGACGGGCGAGAGCGTGATGGGCTCGACGTGGGACTCGAGCCGTGCCACCGCGAGGAGCTGCTCGATGAGCCGCCGCAAGCGGTCGCCCTGCCGGTCCGCGGCCTCGAGGAAGGATCGCTCCTCGTGCGTCCCGAGCTGGGGACCGAGTTGGAGCATCGTCTTGATGTAGCCCTGGATCGAGGTGAGCGGCGTCCGGAGCTCATGGGAGACGACGGCCACGAAGTCGTCCTTCAGACGTCCGAGCTCCTTCTCCTGCTCGAGGGCGATCTCGAGGCGGTGGACGAGCTCCGTGTTGTGCAGCGACGCCGTCGCACCCAGGTACACGGCGCCGACGGGGACGATCACCAACGGGACGAGCAGGACGTCGATCTCGGCGAGCACCAGCACGACCGGCGCGAGGGCGCAGAGGGCGGCCGCCGTCGCTCCCTGGAAGACCAGGTCCTCGAGCAGGTAGGACCTGATGGAGAGGTCGCGCGAGAGCGCGATCACCGTGCTCGTGAGTCCGTCGTTCACGACGAAGAACGCGAGCGCGGCGAGAGCGACGGGTCCGAGCGCCGCCGCCGACATCTCCCGAGGGCCGTCGAGGAGCGCGTAGATCGCACCGGCCGCGGCGACCGAGAGCACGTACTGCGCCACGTTGAACAGGGTCTTCCAAAGTGACTTGCCGTTCGCGACATCGCCCACGATCGAGGCGAACCCGAAGACGATGGCGGCCGGGGCCGTCCCGAATCCGAGCAGGATCGCGAACCCGAACGTCGTCGAGACGCCGACCTCCTCGATCTCCGCGCCGCGCGGCGCGCGGATCGGAAGCAGCTCGCCCGCGACGGCGAGAGCGGCGCAGAGCCAGAACGCCGCGGGGAACCAGGAGATGGGATCCGTGTCGAGCGAGGGGATCAGCGCGAGGAGGACCGCGAAGCCGGCCACCGTGACCACGGCCGCGAAGGGACGACTGCGGTCCCGGGCACCGCCGGCGTCGTCACGGGAAGACAGGAAAGAGCTCATCCGTTACGGATTCGGCTCCATCGGCGGGGGGGTTGAGCGTCGCGGGAGCGGGGCGCTACTTGGGGATCTTCCTGGGGGCGCCGAGCACGAAG
>JBLNAW010000034.1:0-10999 GCA_050259555.1 Solirubrobacterales bacterium | reverse complement strand
CGCTCGAGAGCGACCTCGGCGCCGCGCTGGTAGAGCGCGATCGTGAGCTCGCGCAGGCGCTCGGCGAGTCCCTTGCCGATGAGGTCCACGGTCTCCTGGAAGGTGAGCGGGAGGTCGTGCCCCTCGGCCGCCTTCGTGGTGGGCGTGAAGATCGGCTCGGGCAGGCGGTGGGCCTCGTCGAGACCGGGGGGCAGGGCGACGCCGCAGACGTGCCCCTCCGCCTTGTACTGCTTGAGTCCCGAGCCAGTGAGGTAGCCGCGCGCGACGCACTCGACCGGAACGACCTCGGCGCGCTTCACGAGCATCGCGCGGCCCGCGAGCGACGGCTCGTCGCGGAACCCGCCGGGGAAGTCGCGCCGGTCCGCCGAGAGCAGGTGGTTCCCGACGAGGTCCGCCGTCCGATCCAGCCAGTAGAGGGTGAGGCCGGTCAGCACGCGGCCCTTGTCGGGCACGGGGTTGGGCAGGACGACGTCGAACGCGCTGATCCGGTCGGTCGCGACGAGCAGCAGGCGCTCGGCATCGATCTCGTAGACATCGCGGACCTTGCCCTGGGCGAGCAACCGGCCCGTCATGCGCTCTCGCTCACGGTCAGCTTGCTCAACCGGTCGAACACGACGTCGAGGTTGCGCAGGTAGCGCGTGGGCTCGAAGAGCGCCTCGAGCTGCTCCGCGGGGACGACGGCCCGGACGCGAGGGTCCGCCGAGATCGTCTCGCGGAAGGGCACGCCCGAGTCCCATGCGGTGGCGGCCGCGGCCTGCACGATCTGGTAGGCGTCGTCGCGCGGGAGGCCTCCGCCGACGAGCGCGAGCAGCACCGACTGCGAGTACGCGAGCCCGCCCCCGACGTCGAGGTTCTCGCGCATGCGCTCGGGGAAGACGATCAGTCCGTCGAGCACCCACGTCAGGTCTTTCAGCATGAAGTCCAGGACCATCGTCGAGTCCGGGAAGATCACCCGCTCCGCCGACGAGTGCGAGATGTCGCGCTCGTGCCACAGCACCACGTCCTCGAGCGCAGCGTGCGCGTTCCCGCGGATCACGCGCGCGAGGCCGGTGATGCGCTCACACACGACGGGGTTCCGCTTGTGGGGCATCGCGCTCGAGCCCTTCTGCCCCGCCGCGAACGGCTCCTGCACCTCACGGACCTCCGTCCGCGCGAGGTGCCGGATCTCGGTCGCGATCTTGTCGAGCGTCGAGGCGAGGATCGCGAGCGCGGTCATGTACTCGGCGTGACGGTCGCGCTGCACGATCTGGTTGGAGGCCTCGGCCGGGCGCAGACCGAGCTCGGCGCAGACCTGCTCCTCGACCCGCGGGTCGACCTGCGCGTAGTTCCCCACCGCGCCGGAGATCTTCCCCACGCTCACGGTCTCACGCGCGCGGCGAAGGCGCTCGCGACCGCGGTCGAGCTCGAACGCCCAGATCGCGACCTTGTGTCCGAAGCTCGTCGGCTCCGCATGCACGCCATGCGAGCGTCCGATCGTCGGTGTCGCCTGATGCTCGAGCGCGAGCCGCTTGACGACCGCGAGGAGCCGCTCGAGCCGCCCGAGCAGCAGGTCAGCCGCCTCACGCAGTTGGAGCGCGAACCCCGTGTCGAGGACGTCCGACGAGGTCATCCCGAAGTGGATCCACCGACCTGCGGGGCCGACGGACTCGCCGAGGCACTGCACGAAGGCCGCGACGTCATGGCGCGTCACCTGCTCGATCTCGAGCACCCGGTCGACCGTGAAGGACGCCTTGGCCGCCACCTCGGCGGCGTCGGCCTCGGGTACCGTCCCGAGGCGCGCCCACGCCTGGACGGCGAGCACCTCGATGCGGCGCCAGTGCTCCATCCGCGACTGGTCGGACCAGACGGCCGTCATCTCCGGGAGCGAGTACCGGGGGATCACGCGCTCGCCTCCGAGGTGCGGGCCGGACCCGACGTCACAGCCGCAGGCCTTCCGCCAGGTCGTCCTTGAACTTCCACAGCCGGGCCTGGATCTCGGGGTCGCCGATGCCCACGATCTCGGCCGCGAGGATCGCGGCGTTCACCGATGCGTCGACCCCGACCGCGGCGACCGGAACGCCCCGAGGCATCTGAGCGGTCACGTACAGAGCCATCGTGCCGTCCATCTGGTCCGAGGTGATCGGCACACCGACGACCGGAAGGATCGTCCGCGCGGCCACCGCCGACGCCAGGTGTCCCGAGATGCCGGTGGTGCACACGAGGACCTTCAGGCCGCGCTCGAACGCGGTGCGCGCGTACTCGTCCACGACATCCGGGCTCCGCGAGGAGGACATCACCCGGGACTCGTACATCACGCCGAGCTTCTCGAGGATCGCCCCCGCCTGCTGCATCAGCGCCAGCTCCGCCGGCGACGCCACCAGCACCCCGACGACCGGTGTCCCCTCACTCACCCGTGTCCCTCCTCCGCCGCCGCCCGCTCCGCGATGTCGCGCCGACGGTGCATGCCCTCGAACGTGATGCGGGACAACGCTTCGTACGCAGTTGCCCTCGCGCTCGCGATCGTGCCGCCGAGGCCACTCACCGCCAGCACTCGCCCGCCGGACGTGACCACTCTACCCTGTCGCTCCATCGTGCCGGCGTGGAACACGACGGCTCCCTCGACCGCTGCGGCGGCCTCGAGACCCCGGACCTCGAACCCCGTCTCGTACCCGCCCGGATACCCGCCCGAGGCCGCCACGACCGTGACGCAGGCCTCGGCGGAGAGCTCCGCCGAGACCCCGTTCAGGTGGCCCTCGGCGGCGGCGAGGAGCAGCCTCCCCAGGCCCGAGGCGATGCGCGGCATCACGACCTGGGTCTCGGGGTCGCCGAACCGGCAGTTGTACTCGAGGAGCTTCGGGCCCTCGGCGGTGAGCATGAGCCCCGCGTAGAGCACCCCGCGGTAGTCGATGCCCTCGGCGTGCAGCGCGTCGGCGGTGCGGGCCAGCACGTCGCTCCAGATCCGCTCGGCGATCGCGTCGTCCACGAACGGCAGCGGTGAGTACGCCCCCATGCCCCCGGTGTTCGGCCCGGCATCTCCGTCGTCGATCCGCTTGAAGTCCTGGGCCATGACGAGCGGGACCGACCTCCGCCCGTCGGTGACGGCGAACGCCGAGACCTCGCGGCCGGCGAGGTGCTCCTCGACGAGCACCGTCATGCCGGCCTCGCCGAAGGTGCCGCGGAGCAGGCAGGCCTCGAGCGCCTCGACGGCCTCGGCGCGCTCGTCGGCGATCACGACCCCCTTGCCCGCCGCGAGCCCGTCGGCCTTCACGACGTACGGCGGGCCGAGCGCGTCGAGCGCCTCGAGCCCCTCGGACACCGAGGTCACGGTGCGGGAGCCGGCCGCCGGGATCCCGTAGCGCTCGCACAGGTCCTTCATCCACGCCTTCGAGCCCTCGAGACGAGCTCCGGCCTTCGTCGGACCGAACACCGGCAGCCCGCGAGCCCGGAGCTCGTCGGCGAGCCCGGCGACGAGCGGCGCCTCGGGGCCGACGACGGTCAGGTCGACGCCCTCGCGCCCGACGAGGTCCGCCATCGCCACCACGTCGTCGGCCTCCACCGGCATGCACCGAACCTCGGCCGCGATGCCCGTGTTCCCTGGCGCCGCGAGGACCTCGGCGACGTCGGGATCTCGCGCGAGCCGCCAGACGAGGGCGTGCTCGCGCCCACCGCCGCCGACGACGAGGACCTTCATGCCGCGGCCAGGCTCTGCTCGCGGGCGGGGCCGACCGAGACCATCGGGATCGGCACCCCGACCAGCTCGTGCAGGCGTGCGACGTACGCCCGAGCCTCGGCCGGGAGGTCGGCGAACGACCGGGCGTCGCCGAGCTCCTCGCTCCAGCCCGCGAGCTCCTCCCACACGGGCTCGGCACGGTGGAACAGGGACTGGTGCGGCGGGAAGTCGTCGAACGACTCGCCGTCCGCGCGATACGCCGTGCAGACCTTGATCGCATCGAACCCGGAGAGCACGTCGAGCTTCGTGAGGAACAGCTCGGTGAGGCCGTTCACCCGGGCCGCGTACCGCAGGATCACGGCGTCGAACCATCCGCACCGGCGCTTGCGGCCGGTCGTCGTGCCGAACTCGTGCCCGCGCTCGCCCATCCGGTCGCCCTCGGGCCCGAGATCCTCGGTTGGGAACGGACCCGCACCGACCCGCGTGACGTACGCCTTCGTCACGCCGATCACGCGGTCGACCTCGCGCGGGCCGATCCCGGCGGAGGCGAGCGCGTACCCGGCGACGGGGTTCGAGGACGTGACGAACGGGTACGTCCCCTTGTCGAGATCCAGGAGCGTGCCCTGCGCGCCCTCGAGCAGGACGTTGCGGCCCTCGCGCAGACCTTCGTGCAGGAGCTTCGCGGTGTCGGCGACGTGCGGCCGGAGGCGCTCGGCGTACCCGAGGTAGTCCTCGACGATCCGCTCGGCCGTGAGCGGCAGCCGGTTGTAGACCTTCGTGAGGACGAGGTTCTTCTCCTTGAGGACCACGTCGAGCTTCTCGCGCAGGATCTCCTCGTCGAACAGGTCCTGGATCCGGAGCCCGATCCGCGCTGCCTTGTCCCCGTACGCCGGCCCGATGCCGCGCTTCGTCGTCCCGAGCGCGTTCTTGCCCAGGAACCGCTCGGTCACCTTCTCGAGCTCGAGGTGGTACGGCATGATCATGTGGGCGTTGTTCGAGACGCGGAGCCGGCTCACGTCCAGGCCGAGCTCGGAGAGCATGTCCATCTCCTCGAGCAGGACCCGCGGGTCCACCACGACGCCGTCGGCGAGCACCGACGTGATGTGCGGGTACAGGATGCCCGAGGGCACCAGATGGAGCTTCAGCTCGTGGCCCTCGGCGATGATCGTGTGGCCGGCGTTGTTCCCGCCCTGGTAGCGCACCACGAAGTCCATGTGGTCGGCCAGGTAGTCGGTCGCCTTGCCCTTGCCCTCATCCCCCCACTGGGTCCCGATGACGATGGAGGCCGGCATGACGGCCCAGTCTATCCCGGCGACCGAGGGCTCCCGAACCCGGGAACGGCGAGAGGGCCCGCGTGGCGGGCCCTCTCGGTCGCGCGGAGCTCAGCCGGTCCGCTCGATCCGGAAGCTGAGCCGGATCTCCGTGTGGTACTCGGCGATCGTGCCGTCCTTGACGACGGCGCTCGTCCCGAGGATGTCCATGTTCTCGATCTGGCGGATCGTCTTCGCGGCCTCAGCGAGCGCGGACTCGGCCGCATCCCTCCACGAGGAGGTCGAGACGCCGACGAGGTCGATCGTCTTGATCACGCTCACCCCGCCCCTCCTTCGCCGCCGTCGTAGACCTCGATGAACCGCCGGTAGTTGGCCGCGATCAGCTTCGCGGAGTCCTCGCGAGCGCTCGCGCCATCGACGAAGGCCTTCAGCGGATCCCACCAGATCGAGCGGCCGATCGCGAACCCGATGTAGCCGGGCACGCCGCTGCCCGTCCGGAGCCAGTGATCCACGGCGGCGTCGTCGGCGCCGCGGCCGAGCACGACGCAGGCAACGCCGTCCCGCCCGTCCTTGCGGCACTCGGCCGAGAGGATCTCGCAGTCCTCACGCTGGTCGATGCCCTCGATCTTCCAGATATCCGGCTCGACGCCGGCGGCGTGGAGCTGCTCGATCGCGCCGCGCATCAGCTTCGGACGCTCCTCGCTGTCCCACTTCGCGGCGTCCCCTCCGACGGCCTCGAGCTGATGCGGCTCGGCCGGCACGAGGAGCTCGAACAGGAAGATGCGGCCGTTCGCGTGGAGCCAGTCGCCGAGCTCTTTCAGCCGCGCGCCCTGGCGGGCGTTCATCTCGGCGTCGCCCTCGGGGTTCCACCGCACGAGCACCTTCGAGAAGCTCGGGTCGAACTCGAGGATGTGGGCCCCGTAGTCGGCGCCGTACTGGAAGTCGAACTCGTCCTGCCCGCTCTTCTCGACCGGCATCGCGAGCGTGAGTCCCCTGCTCCGCGCGTCGCGGGCTACCTCCGCGCCGAACTGCTCATCGACCAGGCCGCCCGCAGCTTCTCGCGGCACGCCCTCGTCGAGCGCACGCAGCAAGCCCTCGTAGATCACCTTCTTCGCGTCGGCGATCCGAGCCGTCTCTTCGGCGTTCGGCTCCCCCGTGACGCCGAAGAACTTCTTCTGGAACGACCCCCGGTGATCGAAGGCCAGGATGTACAGCGGTTTGTCGTAGCCGAGTGCCATGCGTCGTGCTCCTTTCCTTCCTCGTCGTTACGGTTGCTCGAACGGGTTCGTGGGCTCGAGGATCTCGACCGGTATCGGCGCCGCGAGCTTGCGGAACACGTCGGCGCGTGAGGGCGAGCACACGACGTAGCCGTAGTGCATCGGCACCGCGAGCCCGGGCGCCATCGTCTTCACGAACGCCGCAGCCTCCTCGGCATCCATCGTGTACGTCCCGCCGATCGGGACCATCGCGACATCGGTCGAGATCGTCTCGAGCTCCGGCAGCGCGTCCGTGTCGCCGCCGTGGTAGTAGCGCCGGCCCTGGTACGCGAACAGGTACCCGACCCAGCGGTTCCGCCGAGGGTGCATGTCGAGGCGCTCCTCCGCGATGTTGTAGGCGGGCACGGTCTCGAAACGGAAGCCGCCGACCTCGTGCGACTCGCCCGGAGCCACCGCCGTGACGTCGCCCGAGAGCTCCGCAGCGACGTCCTTCGGCGCGACGATCTTCGTCCCCGATGTCCGCAGCCGGTCGATCTCGTGCGGCTGGTAGTGGTCATAGTGCGCGTGCGTGATGAGGATGAGGTCCGCGGGCTCGGGCTCGGTCACGCCCCACGGGTCGACGTAGACGACGAGTCCGTCCCCTTTCCAACGGAACGCCGCCTGCCGGAACCAGATGATCCCCTCGAGCACCGTCGGCCACCTCCTTCCGAAGGACCGTGCCCTGTAGTCTGACAAATCACCGTGTCGACGCGCGAGCCGGTCGAGACGCTCGGAGGCCTTCGGGCAAGCGCCTCCCTGCTCCGGCGCAACCGTGATTTCCGACGACTGTACCTCGCCTCGCTCATCTCCCTCGGGGGGGACTGGTTCCTCATCGTCTCCCTCTTCGGGCTCGTCCTCGAGCTCACGGACCGAGCGTTCGCCATCGGGCTCACGATCGCGGCGCAGGACCTCACGTACTTCCTCGCCTCACCGTTCGCCGGGGTGCTCGCGGATCGCCTCGACCGCCGCCTGCTCATGGTGGCCGCCGATCTCACCCGAGCCGTGCTCGTCCTCGGCTTCCTGCTCGTCCGGACCGAGGGCACGATCTGGCTCCTGTACCTCCTGCTCGCCGCCGTATCGTTGTTCAGCGCCGCGTTCGAGCCCGCGTCCGCTGCCGCGCTGCCCAACCTCGTGGACGAGCGGGACCTGTCCACGGCCAACGCGCTCTCGGGTTCGCTCTGGGGCACGATGCTCGCGGTCGGCGCAGGCCTCGGTGGGATCGTGGCCGCCGCGCTCGGCCGCGACGCCGCGATCGCGATCGACGCGGTGTCGTTCGTCGTCTCGGCGCTACTCATCCTGCGGATCCGGGCGGCATTCTCGACGGCACCCGAGTCCCGCGAGCACGCGAGCATCGCCGCGGACACCGTCGAGACCGTGCGCTACGCACGGCGCGACCACCGTGTCCTCGCGCTGCTCGGGGTGAAGTTCGGGTGGGGCATCGCCGGCGGGGTGCTCGTCGTGATCCCGGTCCTCGCGCACGAGACCTTCAACGCGGGCGACGCGGTGCTCGGACTGCTCCTCGCGGCCCGGGGGGTGGGCGCGCTCCTCGGTCCGTTCGCCGGACGTGCGATGCTCGGCGACCGGGACCGGAGGATGTTCCTCGCGATCTCACTCTCACTCGGCGTGTTCGGGATCGGCTATGCGCTGGTCGGGCTCACCGGCACCCTCCTGCTCGTCGTGCCGATGGTCACCCTTGCTCACCTCGGGGGCGGCGCGACGTGGACCCTGTCGGGCTATGGCCTCCAGCGGATCGTTCCGGACCGGATCCGCGGGCGGATCTTCGCCTTCGACGGGATGCTCGTCACGCTCACGTTCGGCATCTCGAGCCTGCTGAACGGGGTGCTCGCCGACCAGATCGGCGCTCCCAGGACGGCGCTCGTGATGGGTTGCGTTGCCCTCGTGTGGGCGCTCATCTGGTCGTGGCTCACGGGCGACGTACGCCGCGCCACGATGATCGATGGCTGCGGCGAGCCCCCCGGGCTCGACATCGCGAGCCCGGGGCCTCGGCCTGACGTTCCCTAGGACGAAGGGTCGTCGGCGGGCGGCGGCGGCATCGGCGGCACCGCGCCGCTCGGATCCGCCGGCATCGAGGGCTCGACCGTAGGGGCCGGAGCACCGCCTCCGAGCGGAGCACCCGGCGCCGTGGCCCGGTCGCTCGGCGCCGCGCCGGGATCGCCGAACGAGACCGACGGACCACCCTGCGTGAAGTTCACCTGCGGCGGCCCGGCCTCGCGGAGCGCCTCCTCGACCTCGAAGAACTCCTCCTCCTTGAAGTTGAACATGCCCGCCACGATCCTCGAGGGGAACTGCTGCACGCGCTGGTTGTAGTCGCGGACGTTCGCGTTGTAGAAGCGCCGTGAGGTCTGGAGCCGATCCTCGGTGTTCGTCAGCTCGCCCTGCAGCGCGAGGAAGTTCTGGTTCGCCTTCAGATCGGGGTAGTTCTCGACCACCGCGAACAGCTGGCGCAGCGCGGCGACGAACGGACCTTCGGCCGCGGCCTGCGCCGCGGGGCTCCCCGTCGCCGAGGCGGCGGCGGCGCGGGCCCGCGTCACGTTCTCGAAGACCTCGCGCTCGTGCGTCGCGTAGCCCTTGACCGTCTCGACGAGGTTCGGGATGAGGTCGTACCGCCGGCGGAGCTCGGTGTCGATGTTCGCCCACGCGTCCTTGATGAGCTGGCGCTGCGACACGAACCGGTTGTAGGAGACGATGCCGAAGATCACGGCGAGGGCCACCAGGCCCAGGACGACGTAGACGACGATCATCGCGAGATCCTTCCTGGAGGGTCCGGCGTGAGCCTACCCGCTCGCGCCGGGCCCGTACAGTTCGAACACGACCCTCGGCACGTGCTCGCCGAACGCCTTCAGCGTGCCGAGCAGCGGGACGAGCTCGGTGGGCCGGCGTCGCTTGCTGAAGCACAGGAGCCAGCGGCCGCACGCCTCGAAACGGAACGCGGGATCCGTACCGAGCAGGAACCGCATCATCCGCTGATCGACGAGGTCGTTCGCGAACTTCCGATCCTTCGCCTTCACGTTGAACGCGTCGTTGAACTCCTGCAGCTCGAACGTGATGTCGTCCAGTCCGACCGCATCGGCCAGGCGCGTGAAGAAGCCCTCGCGGTCGATCGTGATCGGTGAGCACGCCGCGTCGATCTCGGTCGCCGCGCACGAGAACCGGTAGTACGTCTTCGAACGGTTGCCCTTCGCGTCGGTGGATTCCTCGTAGTACCAGTAGTCGAACTCGCGGACGGGCATGCCCTGCCACGCGCCGAACAGGACGTTCTCGGTCCCTCGACCGTCTCCCTTGCCGAGCAGGTGGAACGGCAGGTCGAGGCATCCCTGCGTGTCGTCGGCCGAGTACGAGAGCTCGAGCTGCCGGGCCATCATCGCGAGCTCCTGCCGGCGCTTCTGCCTCAGGTGGTACGAGAGCCACGCACCCGCGACCACGGCGGCGACCACGACCGCGACGATCGCGATGGTCCCCGCCATCAGTGACCCCCGGATCCGAGCGCCGGCTCGGTGCCGGCGTTCGAGCTCATCGCTCGGAGGACCCCTTCGATCGGCCGCCCACCAGGATGCCGAGGCCGAGCGCGATCAGGAAGAAGGGCAGGACGTAGGACACCCGGAGCTGCCACACGTCGAGCCGGTCGAGCAGGAAGAGCACCCCCGCGACGACGAACGCGAGCCCGAACGCGAGCGCCACGCGGTCGATGGAACGATCAGCCACGGCGCACCTCCACCTGCCCGAGCCCGACCGACAGGTCCAGGTCGAGGAGAGGAGCCGCCGCGCACACGTCCTGCGTGCGGTACTCGGGCGTGATCCCTCCACGATGATCCCCGAACACGACGACCTCGCCGAGCCCGGCCTCGGCGTGCGTCGCCACGCAGGGGAAGCCCTCGCCGACGATGACGACGAGCTGGCCGATGCCGACCGCCCCCTCGACCCGGATCTTCGACACGAACTGGGAGCCCCCGCTCAGGTCCCGAAGGTCCAGCGTCAGCTTGCCGATCGAGAGCTCGAAGCGGCCCTTCACGGCCTCGACCGTCCGTGGCCGTTCCGTGCGGTCCCCGATGCCGCCCCCGAACGGCACCCGCACGACCGTGCCGACCGTGAGCACGACCGTGAGGATCACGCCGAGGGCGATGAGCCCGCCCCGCCCGCGGCCCTGCCACCCCGCGTAGCCGAGTGCGACGCCGACGAGGATGAGCCCGATCGGCAGGATGAGGTCCCAGTCCAGGCTCGCGGCTCCCGTCGCGTCGAGCAGCCATCCGATCCCGAGCAGCACGAGGAACACGCCGACGAGCAACCTGCCGACGGGCAACGGGGTCGGCGTGCGTTCCGGTGCGGGCGGGAGATCGGTCATCGGCGTGCCGAGACCTGGACGATCACCGCGATCCCGATCGCGATGAGCGCCAGCGGCCACAGGTACTTCCCGATCCTCGGGATGCTGAGGTTGAGCAGGAGCAACACGCCGATCGCGATGAGCGCTCCGCCCGCGACGAGGCGCAGCGTCTCCGCGCTCGATGGCGGCCGGGCCCCGAGGACCTCGCCGGGCTTCTCCTCGGGGATGAGGATCCAGCCCACGATGTACAGGATCACACCCCCGCCCCCCGCGATCGCGAGCACGACGAAGGCGATCCGCAGCAGCACCGGGTCGATGCCGAGGTACCGCCCGAGCCCCGCGCAGACCCCGCCGATCACCCGGTCGTCGTGGCTCCGGCGCAGGACCCTCGTCTCGCCGCCGGTCCCATCGGTCATGGCCGTACGCTACTCCCCCCGGGTCGCGACGGCTTCGAGGAACCCGTGGAGGATCGCGAGCAACAGGT
>JBLNAW010000033.1:0-8123 GCA_050259555.1 Solirubrobacterales bacterium | reverse complement strand
AGAAGGTCGTGCTGTTCGCGGCCGACGGGATGCGTCCGGATCTGATGGAGCGGTACGCGGCCGAGGGTGCGATGCCCACGTACCGACGGATGATGGAGACCGGCGTCAAGGGCGTGAACGGTCTGGTGCAGGCCTTCCCGCCGAACACCGGCGTCGGCTGGTACACGCTCGCGACGGGAGCGTACCCCGGGGAGCACGGTTCGACGAACAACACGTTCTTCCGAACCGGTGACGCCTTCAACAACCGGACGGCCGCATTCTCGGGCGGTGTGCTGCAGGCCGACACGATCGCCGAGGCGGCCGAGCGAGCCGGGAGGAAGGTCGTCTCGATCGAGTGGGCCGGCGGGTCGAGGACGATGACGGCGCTGCAAGGTCCGGTCGTCGACTACCGGAACTTCTACTCGAACCGCGGCCTCTGGACGAACTGGGACGTGCCCGGCCAGCCCGCCGGCGCGGACTCGTTCGGTGTCCAGTACCAGCGGTTCAACCTTGCGGACGCGTCCGGCTGGTCGAACGTGCCGGCGAGCTACAGCGCCGCCAAGCAGGGCACGTTCGACATCGGCTCGTACACCAGTGCCGGTTCGCCGGTGATCGCGAACGACCAGTACGACTTCTACGTGTACGACTCGACCAACGACGCCACCGTGAACTACGACCAGGTGATGATCGTCCCGAACGCGAGCCTCAAGGACGGCAGCGCGGCGGTCGCCGACCTGTCCGAGGACGAGTGGGCGGACGTCAAGGTCGTGCTGGCGAACCCGGCCGGCAAGACCGGCGGCTTCTACGTGAAAGCCATGGTGTTCGAGCCCGACCTGTCGCAGTTCAGCCTGTTCTTCACGTCGGTCGCGCGGGCCGTGGCCACGTGTAACGGGTGCGGCTACGCCGGTGACTTCGAGAACGACCTCAACCGGTGGTTCCCGAGCTCGACCGCAGCCGACTACGCGATCTTCGAGTCCGGCCTCGTCGACGCGGATACGTACGTCGAGCAGGGCTTGATGTGGAGCGAGGCGCACTTGGCCTACCTGCGCTACATCCTCGGAACGGACCCGGTTCCCACGGTGGACGGGGGAAGCGTGCCCGGCATGGGGTACGACCCGGACCTGCTGATGCTCGGGAACCCCACGACCGATGAGTTCCAGCACATGTTCCTGGGGCTCTCGACGGCCTCGGTGAACGGGGTCGCGAACCCGTACTACGACAACTACTTCTCGTACGGCGAGCTCATCACGCCCGAGATCGCCGACGGATTCGTCAAGGACGCCTACGCGGAGGCCGACGCGACCCTCGCGCTCGGTCGCCAGCTGATGGGCGGGAGCCCGACGACGGTCGCGACCTCGGACCACGGGTTCGGTGCCCAGTGGCTCGCCGTGAACGCCGGCAAGGTCCTGTTCGACGCCGGCCTCCAGAACACCGGGGGCGCGACGCCGACCGAGGTGTTCAGCAACTGCCGCTCTGGCACCGGCACCGGCGCGATCAACTTCGCGAAGGCCTGCTGGGCCGGCGGCACGGCACAGATCTACATCAACGTGGTGACCACGACACCGACGCCACCTGGGGCGGTCTCGCCTGCTCAGTACGAGACGGTTCGGAACCAGATCATCAGCGCGTTCCAGAACCTGACCGATCCGGGGAACCCGGGCGCACAGGTCGTGCTGAAGATCATGAAGAAGGAGGAGCTGCGCAACGTCGACGGCTCGGACTCGCTGCACCCGAACCGGAGCGGCGATGTGGTCGTCGTGCTGAAGCCGCCGTACCAGTTCGACGCGGCGACCTTCGGTCAGACGATCGCGTTCAGCCAGTTCTTCGGCCAGCACGGGTACCTGCCCGAGACCGTGGATCTGGCGAGCAACGTGAACATGCACGCGACGTTCGTGGCTTCCGGCCCCGCGTTCCGCCACCGGAGCCCGGTGGCCGGTATCCGGGCGGTCGACGTGGCCCCGACGATCGCCTTCGTCATGGGGATCCCCGGCCCGCTCAACGCGCGGGGCAAGATCCTCTATCCGCTGCTGAGGTACTCGGGTCGCTTCAAGGAGGCGACGATCCTGTACATCAGCGACTTCCACGGGCAGCTCACACCGCTCTCGCAGACGGCCGATACGCTCGGGCCATCGTTCGCGATCGGTGGGGCCGCCTACCTGAAGCCGTGGTTCGATCTATACCGGTCCGAGGCGCAGGGCTACGGCGTCGCGACCGGCTACACGTCGGTCACCCTGTCGGGTGGTGACGCCGTCGGTGCGAGTCCGCCGATCTCGAACTTCTTCGGCGACAAGCCCACGATGACCGCGTTCAACGAGATGGGGATGAGCGCCGACACGCTCGGGAACCACAACTTCGACCGAGGGTCGCAGTACCTGCGGACCGAGCTGATCCCGATGGCGGATTTCCCGTACCTCGCGTCGAACGTGGTGTTCGCGTCGAATGGGAGATACCCGGCCGAGTGGAAGGCCTCGCGGGTCTTCAACTTCAGCGGGTTCAAGCTCGGGGTCGTGGGCTACACGTTGCCCGAGCTTTCCACGCTGATCTTCCCCGGCAACCTCGACCCGTTCGAGGTCACCGACCCCGCGGCCGCCATCAAGACGGAGGTCGCGAAGCTGAAGGCGAAGGGCATCAAGGCGGTCGTGGCCGTCGGCCACATCGGGGGTGACGGCACCGTCCTCACGAACCCGACCGGTGCGCTCGTCGATCTGGCGAAGGATCCGGACCTGGCGGGCGTGGACGCCGTGCTCGGCGGTCACACGCACACGCAGTACATCACCTACCTGAACAATGGCCGGCTCGTGGCGGAGAGCCCGAACTCCGGGCTCCGGTTCACTCGGATCCGGCTCGTCGTCGACACGATGACGAAGGACGTCATCTACTCGACAGCGGACTTCCATAAGCCGTGGGACATCGGGGTAACGCCCGACCCAGACATCAAGACGATGATCGACGACCTGAACACCCAGTTGGCGCCGATCTTCAACACGCTGATCGGCACGTCGACCGTGAGGATCCCCAGGGCAGATCCGTGTGGGAACAAGGATGGGCGGCTCTGCGAGTCGTTGATCGGCAACCTTACGGCCGACGCCCTCCGCACGACCTACGGAACGGATTTCGCGATCACGAACTCAGGTGGATTGCGAGCCGACCTCACGTGTCCGTCCACTGACGTCGTTGGGGACTTCTGCCCGCCAAACACACCGCCCCCGTACCTCATCACCCGAGGGCAGGTGCTCGGCGTGCTCCCATTCGGGAACCTCGTGTTCACGGTGACTATCAACGGCGCCGAGCTCAAGACGTACCTCGAGAACGGCGTCTCGGCGATGCCGGCGGCGAATGGGAAGTTCCCGCAGGTCTCGGGGCTGTGCTTCACGTACGACGTCTCGGCACCGGTGGGGAGCCGCGTGCTGAGCGCGGTTCGGCAGGGGGCAAACGGCTCCTGCACGGGGACGCCGGTCGACCTCACCGCCGCGTCGAGCTACACGATCGCCCAGAACGACTTCATGGCGACGGGCGGTGACGGCTACCCGAACGTCTACGCACGGGGCACCACGCAGGACATCATGGATCAGGTGCTCGCCGACTACATCACGGCGAACACGCCGGTCTCGCCGGCGATCCAGGGACGGATCGTCTGCACGACGAGCGGTGCGACCGCCTGTCCGGTGGTGACGCCGTAAGAGAACGAGTCTCAGGGTCCGCCGGGTCCCGCCAGGGGCCCGGCGGGCTCACGCCGAGACGACCGGGATGAGCTCGGCGATGTCGCAGGAGCCGCGCCAGCTCGCGATGCGCTCCTCGGGAGAGCCGACCCGGCTGCGCCGACGGTCGGCGAGGGCCTTCGCGGCCTCCTCCCACTCGGCGCCGTCGAGGATCCGCACCGCTGCGGGGAACTCCTGGTGCGAGGTGTCCCGGCCCTTGCGCCGGGTGGTCACGACGACCTCGTGCGCGGAGGGCAGGCCGGGCACGGTCTGCTCCTGCGGGCCGGGCTCGCGCTGCGAGAGCACGAGGATCCGGCCGTTCTTGTACGCGAACCATGCGGGGGCGGCTCGGCGCGTGTCCTGGTCGCCGACCCAGATGACGTCGGACTTCTTCAGCCCGTCCTCGGTCTCCTTCGAGAGCTTCGTCGGCGCCTGCTGCACGTAGACCGGCACCTCCAGCTCGCCGAGGATCTCGTCGTCGATGATGAACGACAGGATGTGCGGGCCGGTCGTCTGGAACGTGACGTCCTCGATCACGTCGGTCTCGATCGTGAGGTCCATCGAGCCCTTCATCTTCCGAGCCACGGGCCCCCACCGGTGGATCGTCCTGCCCGAGGGGTCGATGAAGCGGATCTCCTCGGTCACGAGGCCGTTCGCGACCTTCCACGCGCGGTAGAGGACGAACGGCAGCGCGCGACCGGGCGCTCCCGAGAGATAGATGCCGGCGGGACCGCGCTCACCCTGGGCGTCCCAGACGCGGCGGTCGATCCCGTTCGCGAAGACCAGCTCACCCTTCGCCATCGGGCCGGAAATATAGCCGACACGCTCCGGCGGTGCGGTCAGGCAAGCGGTCAGGCCGAACGGGCGAGCCACAGGCGAGGCTCGTCGATCTCGGGCAGGGAGGGGAGCGCCTCGGCCGAGTCCCACATCCTCGCGAGCGTGGCCTCGTCGGTGAGCTCGACCACGGTGTCGCAGAACGCCTTGCCCGCGCGGTACTGGTCGCGCTTCATCTCGATCCCGAGGAGCCGCTCGAACACCGGGTCGGCGTGCTCGGTCTCGCGGTATCGGCGCATCGCCTCCTCGATCCGTCCGTAGGTGCCGAGGAGCGTGCGGCCGACGGCGTGCATCACGTGGTCCCCGTAGCCCTCCGCCGCGGCCATGAACGCCTGGATCCGACCGAGCTTCAGCCGCTGCTCGGCGTCGAGCACGGTCCCGAACAGGTCCTCCTCGCCGGTGAACAGCTCCTGCATCGCCTCGGGGTTCGACGGGTCGAGCGTCTCGAGCCGCTGCTGCAGGCCCTCGACGTCGAGCTCGATCGTCGAAAGGAAGTCCTCGAGCAGCTCACGGAAGCGGGGGAGCGCCCACGGGCGCGAGAACTCGAAGCGGTGGGTGACCTCGTGGAGCGCGACCCACGTGCGGAACTCGGTCGCATCGAGCGACCAGTCCTTCTCGAACGCCGCGATGTTCGGCACGACGAACAGGAGCGTGCTGGCCCCGGCCGGCCGTGGCACCGCGACGTCGTATTGGCCGAGCACCTGCTGCGCGAGCTCCCCGAGCACGGAGCCCACCTGGGCGCCGAGCAGCAGCGGCGACAGCTGCCGGAGCATCTGCACGGCGGCTTCGGGCGCCGCCTCGGGCATCTGCGCGCCCTGCGCCTTCGCCACGGCCTCGCCGAGCTTGGCCGCCGAGGGCTCGAGCAGCGTCCGCAGGCCGTCGAGGTTCTCGGCGATCCACTCGGCCCGCCGGACGGCCTTCACGACGGGAACGTCGTTCGGCGCCTGTAGGCCCGTGAACGCCGAGACCTGCATCTCGGCGACGCGGACGGCCTCCTCGAACGCGTGACGGTCGGCCTCGGACGGCACCGGATCTTCCTTGCCCCACGACGCGGACGCGATGCCGACCTGCCGCGCGAGCTCCCAGTTCACCGGCCCGCTCGAGGACAGCAGCACGCGCTGGATCTCGCGGAACAGCGGCACGTCGTTCCAGATGTCGCCGAGCGGCATGCCGAACGGGTTCGGCTCCTGGGGGTCGGCCATGGACAAAGCGTAGTACGGAGTCTCCGCTACGCCCTTCCCCACATGGCCGACGGGTTCCGGAGCCCGGCTAGGATGGTCGTCGTGCGCGAAGGACTCTCGATCCGCGTCACGGCCGAACCCCTCGATCCCGCCGAGGCGATCGCGTCCGTCGCCGACCCCGCCGCCGGGGGCACCTGCGCGTTCCTCGGCACGGTGCGTGACCACTCGGAGGCGGGCGCCGTCTCCGGTCTGACGTACGAGGCGTGGGAGGAACTCGCGCTCGCGCGGCTCGAGGAGCTCGGCGAGGAGCTGTTCGGCTCGTGGCCGCTGCGGAAGGTCGCCCTCTGGCACCGGACGGGCGAGCTCGGGATCGGCGAGGTCTCGGTGATCGTGGCGTGCTCGGCCGCGCATCGCGCCGAGGCGTTCGAGGCCTGCCGCCGCGGGATCGAACGTTTGAAGGACGACGTGCCGATCTGGAAGAAGGAGCATCTGGCCGACGGCGAGGCGCACTGGGTGATGGGGGCGTAAGTGGGCCGCGACCTTGCGATCGATCTCGGCACCGCGAACACCCTCGTCTACAAGCAGGGCGAGGGCATCGTCTTCAACGAGCCCACCGTCGTCGCGATGAACGCCTCGACGGGTGCGGTCCAGGCGATGGGCGACGAAGCGTGGCAGATGATCGGCGGGCGCTCGGGCAATGTCGTCGCGGTGCGGCCGCTCCGCCATGGCGTGATGACCGAGTTCGACATCACGCAACGGATGATCGAGGTCGTGCTCCGCCGGGTCGGCGTCTCGCGCCTGCCGAAGCCGCGGGTGCTCGCGTGCATCCCGTCGGAGGCCACCGAGATCGAGCGGCGCGCCGTCGAGGAGGCGGTGCGGTTCGCCGGCGGCAAGGGCGTCGTGCTCGTCGAGGAGCCGCTCGCGGCGGCGATCGGCGCGGGGCTGCCGATCCACGAGCCCCAGGGCAACCTGATCGTCGACATCGGCGGCGGCACGACCGAGATGGCGGTCGTCTCGATGGGAGGGGTCGTGGCCGGCAGGTCGGTGCGGGTCGGGGGCTTCGACCTCGATGCCGCGATCCAGGAGCACTTCCGATCGCGCTACGGCGTGATGATCGGCGAGAAGGCCTCCGAGGAGCTGAAGATCGCGATCGGCTCGGCGTTCCCGGGCGGCAAGGCTCGGGCCGCGATCGTCACGGGCCGCGAGCTCGACTCCGGCGCCCCCCGCGAGGTCCGCGTCACCGACGACGAGATCCGCCAGGCGATCTCCGAGCCCGTGCTTCGGATCGTCGAGGCCGCCCGCCGGACCCTCGCCGAGGCGCCTCCCGAGCTGACGCACGACGTCCTCGAGACCGGGATGTTCCTCACCGGCGGCGGCGGGCTCCTCCGCGGCCTCGATCTCCTGCTCTCGCAGGAGTGCGAGGTCCCGGTGCACCTCACCGACCACCCGCTCGAGACCGTGGTGCTCGGCGCGGGTCTGATGCTCGAGCACCTCGACGACTACAAGAGCTCGTTCCAGCTCACGCGCCGCCGTCCGCCGGACGACGGCCGGCGCAACCGCGTCGTGCGGATGGGATGAGGTTCAGGGCGGGGGCAGGCTCCCGTCGTCGCTCCCCAGGAACGAGCGGACCACGCGACTGATCGCCCAGCCCACCGCGTACAGGGTCGCCGCGACCCCCACCATGGCGACCGCGACGAGCGCGAGCGAGCCGATGAGCCCCTGGAAACGCTCGCCGATCGACGGGCCCCGAGTGACCGGGACCTGGAGGTACGTGTAGCCGGGCGGCGGGCCGTCGACCGTGAGGTCCGCGGTCTCGTCGCGTCCCGTTCGCTCGGGCTCGAAGCCGATCGCGTGGACCTCGTCGTCGCCGGTCCGCATCGAGATCGCGTAGACGACGGCGCCCACGCCGAGCGATGCGAGCATGACCACCAGGTACCGCATTGGTGGTGGGAGCCTACCGCCGCACGGCCGACGTATCGAGCCAGGGGTCCGTACCATGGGGCGACCGTGCGCCCGTACCGCAAGTACCTCGTGTTCGTCCCCGTCGCGGCGTTGCTGTTCCTGGGCGGGTACGTCTTCCTGCCCTACTACTCGATCGGGCCTGGGCCGGCACGGAGCGTCGAGCCGCTCATCCAGGTCGAGGGTGCGACCCGGTACCCGTCGGAGGGGAGCTTCGTGCTCACCTCGGTCCTCTTCCAGCAGCTCACGGGGTTCGGCGTCGTCGCCGCATGGCTCGACCCCGACAAGACGGTGGTGAAGCGCGACCAGGTCTACCCGGGGGGAGAATCGGTCCAGGTCGAGCACGTCCGTGCGATCAGCGAGATGGACCAGAGCAAGCTCGACGCGACGTACGTCGTCCTTCGCCGCCTCATGGACTACCCGCAGGAGCACGGGGACGGCGTGCTCGTCGAGGGCGTCGTCGCCGGGTGCG
>JBLNAW010000032.1:0-3791 GCA_050259555.1 Solirubrobacterales bacterium | reverse complement strand
TCGGCCACGCGAAGGATGCCGCGGAGAGCGTCAGGGAAGGCGTCGAGGACGCCACGCGATAACGAAGACGGTGGTGATCGTTCGGCCGGGTCCGATCGGGGCCCGGCCGAACCGCGCCCCTCAGCCGGTTCCGACGGTTTGGGCGTCGAGCCCCTGCCGCCTATCGTAGGGACGTGGCTGACGAACGGATCGGACCCACGCCGCCGAGGCAGACCTGGCTCGACCCCGCGCGAGACGTCCTCGACATCATCACGAGGAGCAGCGCTGACGGGATCACCATCCAGGATGCGACCGGAGGGCTGATCTACGCGAACGACGCGGCAGCTCGGATGTGTGGATTCCCCTCGGGACAGGACATGCAGCGAGCCTCGCCGGAGGAGATCCGCGATCGGTTCGAGATCCTGGACGAGGACGGCAACCCCCTCCCCGTAGAGCAGCTCCCGGGACGGCGGGCGCTGCAAGGGGACGGGGAGCCGCAGGCGGTGGTTCGGTTCCGGAAGAAGCGGTTCGACGTGGAGGACCGGTGGGCCCTGATCCGAGCCACGCCGCTGTTCGACCGGCTCGGTCACCCCCAGAACGTCGTGAACGTCATCGTCGACGTCACGGAGGATCGCTCCAAGCAGCGAGCATATGCGTTCCTCGCCGATGCCACCCGGGAGCTCACGCGCTCGCTGGACTGGGAGGCGACGATCCGGCGGGTCGCGCGGCTCGCCGTTCCCGACATGGCCGATTGGTGTTCGGTGGACATCGTTGAACCCGATGGATCGCTCTCCCTCGTCGCCCTGGCGCACGTCGATCCAGTGAAGGTCGAATGGGCTTACGAGTTGCGGCGTCGCCATCCTCCGCTGGCCACGGATCCCACGGGGGTCGTCAACGTCGCGCGGACCGGGGTCTCGGAGCTGATCCCCGAGATCACCCCGGCGATGATCGAGGCGGCCAACATCACCGACCCCGAGCTCCTGGAGATCGTCGAGCGCCTCCAGCTCAGGTCCGTCATGTACATCCCGCTCATCGCACGCGGCCGGATCATCGGGGTCCTCTCGATGGTCCGAGCCGAGTCGGGGAGACGCTACACGCAGGAGGACGTCCGCCTCGCCGAGGATCTCGCGAGCCGCGCCGCCCTCGCGATCGACAACGCCCGGCTGTACCGGGAGCGGGACCAGATCGCGCGCTCGTTGCAGGAGCGGCTCCTGCCGAGGGTGCTCCCGGAGGTCCCGGGACTCGACGTGGCGGCGCGCTACGTCCCGGCGGGAGACGCCCTGCAGGCCGGAGGGGACTTCTACGACCTGTTCGAGATGGACGACGGGAGCTGGAAGGCCCTGATCGGGGACGTCCGCGGCAAGGGCGCGGAGGCCGCGGCCCTCATGGGGTTCGTGCGGTTCACGATCCGAGCCGCAAGTCGGCAGGACACGAGACCGAGCGAGGCGCTCGTGAAGCTCAACCGCGCGTTGCTGGAGGAGCTCGGGGCCGGAGACGGCGGGGAGTTCTGCACCGCCGCGATCGTTCGGCTCCGTCCGGAGGAGGGCCGTGCCATGGTGACCGTCGCCGTGGCGGGACATCCGTTGCCGATCATCATCCGCGCGGACGGAACCCTCGAGGAGGCGGGCACGCCGGGGACGCTCCTCGGCGTCTTCGAGGAGCTCGACGTCTCGGACACGCTCGTCGAGCTTCGTGCCGGGGACACGATCGTGATGCTCACGGACGGGGTGTTCGAAGCGGGGCGGGAAGAAGGGTGGCAGGAAGACGCGATCCCACGGCTGCTCGCGACGTGCGCCGGACTTCCAGCGGACGTGACCGCGGATCGGATCCTCGCTGCCGTGTCAGGTGTCGAGGACCGGCGCACGGACGACGTCGCCGTGCTCGTGATCCAACTCCGGACCTGACGCCCGCCTCCGGTTACAGGGCCGAGGGCGCGCCCGAGTCGACCCGCTCCTCGACGAACCGCTCGCCGTCCGGCGTCTGCTGAACGCTGCTCTGCACCGTGCTCCGGCGGGAGCTGCTCATGATCAGGGCGACGATGCCCACGAAGAGCGCGACGGCCCCGGCCACCATGAGGATGAGGCCGGCCTGCTCGATGTCGAACCCCTTGGTGTTCACATGAACGGCGAACTTCAGGATGGCGCCCACGATGAGCAGCACGATCCCGAGCGCCGTCAATCCGGTCCCTGTTCCTCGACCCATGTCGTCCTCCTCAGTCGTTGTCCGAACCACTC
Source organism: Solirubrobacterales bacterium (assembly GCA_050259555.1). Taxonomy (GTDB): domain Bacteria; phylum Actinomycetota; class UBA4738; order UBA4738; family HRBIN12; genus HRBIN12. The sequence continues at coordinate 1,578 of JBLNAW010000032.1, read as the reverse complement.
TCGACTGGTGCCTGCCTACCCCCGGCCGGCGATCGGCAAACGGCCGCGTCCGCCCGGCGCGTCGTATCCTGAGCGACCGTGACGTCCGAGCCGTTCGACCTGGTGGTGATCGGGGCGGGCCCGGCCGGCGAGAAGGCGGGAGCCCAGGCCGCGTACTTCGGCAAGCGGGTGGCGATCGTCGACCGCAGACCGGACCCCGGCGGCTCGGCTGCCAGCAAGACGGGCGTGCCCACCAAGACCCTTCGGGAGGCCGCCCTGTACCTCACCGGGTTCCGGCGCCGCGACCTGTACGGGACCGGGATGGACCTGCACCCCGACACCGTCCTCGAGCACATGCGCGCGCGCACGGCCGAGGTCGTGAAGCTGTCCGTGGACGCCGTCCGCCATAACATCGAGCGCCACGGCATCGAGCTCATCCAGGGCGAGGCCCGCCTCGGCCCGGACCGGACGGTCCGCATCACCACCTCCGAGGGCGAGCGCGTCCTGCGTGGTGAGGTGGTGATGCTCGCCACCGGCTCACGCCCGTTCCACCCGCCCGGCGTCCCGTTCGAGGACCCGGACGTCCACGACTCGGAATCGATCCTCGAGCTCGAGCGGATCCCGAACCGGTTCGCGGTGATCGGCGGCGGCCCGGTGGGGTGCGAGTACGCGTCGATCTTCCTGGCGCTCGGGGCCGAGGTGACGATGATCGATCGCGGCCCTCGCCTCCTCCCGTTCGCCGACGGCGAGGTCTCCGAGGCGCTCGGCCGCGTGTTCGAAGGACGAGGGATGCGGCTGCTCGCGGAGACGGCCGTCACGAGCACCGAGCGCACGGACGGGACCCTGACCCTCTCCCTCTCCGATGGGAAGACGCTCGAGGCGGACGCCGTGCTCTTCGCCTCCGGGCGAGCCGGGACCACCGAGGGGATCGGGTTGGAGGAGGCGGGCGTCCGCACGGACGAGCGCGACCGGATCGTCGTCGACGAGACCTACCGGACGACGGCCGAGGGGATCTACGCGGCGGGAGACGTGATCGGCCCTCCCGGTCTGGCATCGGCCGCGATGGAGCAGGGACGGGTCGCCGCGTGCCACGCCTTCGGGATCCCGTTCAAGGACACGGTGGATCCGCTCGCGCCCCTCGGCGTCTACTCGGTCCCCGAGGTGGCGATGGTGGGGATGACCGAGGAGGCCGCGCGTGAGAGCGGCATCGACGTCGAGACCGGGCGTACGCCGTTCGAGATGAACGCCAGGGCGCGGATCGCGGGGGCGACCGAAGGCCTCGTGAAGCTCGTCTTCGCTCGCGAGGACCGCCGCCTCCTGGGCGTCCACATCGTGGGCGACGACGCGGCGGAGCTCATCCACATCGGACAGGCCGTACTGCACGCGGGCGGGACGATCGACTACTTCATCCACTCCACGTTCAACGTGCCGACCCTGTCCGAGGCCTACAAGTACGCCGCGTACGACGGCCTTCAGCGGCTGTCCCGACGGGCCACCTGAGGGCCGCGGCGGCGGTCGCGCGGCTGCGGTAACGTCCGCCTCGACGAGGAGGGACCGAGTGATCTGCGCCGCCTGCGGGACCGAGAACGAGGGCAGCCC
>JBLNAW010000031.1:0-7213 GCA_050259555.1 Solirubrobacterales bacterium | reverse complement strand
CCTCGTCGACGAGTTCCGGACCCACGAGAGCGCTCGCCGGAGGGGCGAGGCCGGTTAGCCGGACTCGGCGATCCCCGCGGCCTCCTGCGCCCACCGGCCGAACGCGCCCCAGAACGGGTCGAGGCCGGGATGCTCGAAGGGACGCTCGCCCTCCTCGGTGACGAGGACCGCCGGCGCTCCGCGCTCGGCGACCTCGCCGACGATCGCGGCGTCGATCCCCTCGGCGGCGAGCGCGGCGGCGTAGGCCTCGGCGCGGTTGGGGACGACCGTCGCGATGAGCGTGCCCTCACTGATCGCGGCGTACGGATCCATGCCGGTGTGCTCGCAGACGGCGCGCACCTCGGGGCGGACGGGGATCGCCGCCAGGTCGATCCGCATCCCCACGGCCGAGGCGGCCGCGACCTCGGCGAGGCCGCCGAGCACGCCGCCCTCGGTCGCGTCGTGCATCGAGGTCACGCCGACGTCGCGCAGGCCGAAGCGGCGAGCCACGACCGCCTCCGGGACGACCGTCATGCGCTCGAACAGGGCGTCGGCGGCTCGGACGGTCTCCTCCCCCACCCCCGCGGCCAGACGCTCGGGGAAGGTGGCCGCGAACAGCGCGGTGGCCTCGATCGCGGCACCCTTCGTCACCACGACGCGATCGCCCGGTCGAACCATCGTCGGCGTGACGTACCGGTCCTCGGGACCGGTCGCCATGCAGACCGCGCCACCGACCATCGGCCACGCGCAGCCGTCGTACCGTGCGGTGTGTCCGGTCACGACCGCGATGCCCATGTCCTGGCACGCGTGGTGGAACGCGTTCCAGAGCTCGGCGAGCTCGGCGTCGGTGATCTCGGGCGGCAGGTTGAGATCGATCGCCATCCATCGCAGCGGCAGCCCGCTCGTCGAGGCGTCCGAGGCGAGGATGTGTGCCGCGAACCAGGCCGCGCGCTCCCACCCGTAGGCGGGGACGACGAAGACCGGATCGGCGGTGAGCGCCATCGCGACGCCGTCGGCGACCCGGACGACGCCGACGTCCACGCCGTGCTGCGGCCCGACGAGCACGTCCGGGTCCCGCGCGCCGAGGTGCCGGTGGATCACCTGCTCGAACAGCTCGGCGGTCGCCTTCCCGGTCCGCTGCTCCGTCATCGTTCCTCCGATCTCCACCTGCCCACGACCTCGGCGAGCAGCCGCGTGGCCCCGACGGGGTCCTCGGCGGCGCCGACCGCGGAGATCACGGCCACCCCGGCCGCGCCGGCCGCGAGCACCTCCGCCGCATTGGCGGCCTCGATCCCGCCGATGCCGACGACCGGGAGCGCCGTGGCCGCGACGACCTCGCGGACGCCCTCGACACCGCGTGGGATCGCCTCGGGCTTCGTCGGCGTCGACCAGACCGTGACGCCGAGGTAGTCGGCCCCCGCGAGCTCGGCCGCCTGCGCCTGCCGAGCGTCCCGGACGCTGATCCCGAGGACGACCTCGGGACCGACACGCTCCCGCACGTGCTCCAGCTCGTCCGCCTGCCCGACGTGGAGTCCGTCGGCCCCGCTCTCAAGCGCGACGTCGACGCGGTCGTTCACGACGAACAGCACGCCGGCGGCCCGGCAGCGCGAGGACAGCTCCTCGGCGAGCGGGAGCAGCTCGGCGTCGTCGAGCTCCTTCGCCCGCAGCTGCACCGCGGTGGCGCCGCCGGCGACCGCGGCGATCGCCACGTCGCGATGCCCACGCTCGGGAACGAGTCCGCTCGACGTGAGGACGTACACGCCGAGCGAGCGGGGATCGAGCCGTGCCATGTCCTCCCTCCGCCGGCATTACCCGGTTCAGGTTCGTCGGGTCGCGGACGCCAGGTGTCCGCCTCTCAGCCCGGTCGCCCGAGCTCCCCGGTCGACCGCGAGTCTAGCGAAGGGCGGCCGAACCGACGAAGCGGCATCAGTCGGGGCATGCGCCCCAGAGCCCTCGGCCGGCCTCGCGGGCCGCTCGTTGGGCGGCGACGAACCGGTCGACGTACTTCACGTCCGGCGGATAGGTCGTGACGAGCGCGTAACCCTCTGCGACCAGGGTCTCGTTGAAGAGCTCGTCCCCGATCCAGACGTAGGCGAGGGTGCGGCCGTACTGGTCCGTGCGCTCGATGTCGAACTCGAGCCGGACGGTGCGGCCCTCGAGGCGCGAGGTCGTGTACGCCGAAGCTTGCCGCCCGTAGCACTCGACGGGCTGGTCGGGCGCGACGGACTCGGGCGTGTCGATGCCGATGAACCGCACCCGCACCTCGTCCCCACCGAGGAGCATCATCGCGGTGTCGCCGTCGACGACGCGCGTCACGCGCACCCCCGCGCTCGGTCCGTCGCCCGAGGCGCTCGGACCGGTGACGTCGCTCGCCGTCTCGCATGCGGCGAGGAGCCCGACCAGGATCGAGAGCGAGAGGAGGCGCCTCACCCGCGGGCGGCCTGTGCCCGGGCGACGCGGCGCTCGCGCGCGACCTTCTTCCAGTCGCTCGACTTCGTGGAGAACACGATGTCCGTGAAGATCTGGAGGCACCCGAGCGCGAGGCACGCCCACGCCGCCCACGCGGGCGCGTCGCTCGCCCACCAGAACCCGAGCGCGACGAACGGCGCGACCTTCGTCGCCAGCGCCCCCGACGCGTGCATCCAGGCCCGAGCGCTCGGCGCGGCGCGCAGGTAGGTCGCGTAGTCGGTCTTCAACCCCGGCCTCGGCGGGAAGGGACCGCCGAACGTGTAGCCCGTGAACCGGATCCCCACGAGCCGGCCGACCACCCAGTGCGCGAGGCAGTGCACCGAGACCGACCAGATCGCGGCCGCGGCGACGAGCGCGATGCCCGCTACGACCTCGTTCGTCGCGTTCATCGCCACGACCACCGCGAACCCGCCGACGAGCGTGCCGAGCAGGAGCACCCCGTTCCCGAGCCAGAGCGGGAGCCGCAGGCGAACGCGGGCCTCGAACGCCTTCCGGTCGATCCGGCCGACGGTCTCCGCCCAGTGCGCCGAGAGCGCGGGATCGGCCTTGACCTGCCGGAGCGCCCGCCAGAACCCGAGCCGCGAGAGGTCGGTGTCCCCGGCGTCGACCGCGGCCTCGATCCGCGCGAACGTCGCCTGGAGCTCCTCGCCCGGCCCCGTATCCACCAACCGACCCTATATCCACGCTACGATGGGCGTCCGGACGCGCTCCGGCCCCTCACATCTTCCCTGCGACGGAGGTCCCGCCACGTCCAACAGCACGATCCCCGAGCGACCGGCCCATCGCGCCGACGCGTTCGAGCTCGTCACGCTCGACGGCCGGTACCACATCGTCGACCGGATCGCGGCCGGCGGCATGGGCGAGGTCTTCCGGGCGCAGGACGCCGTCCTCGCGCGAGAGGTGGCGATCAAGGTCCTGCATCGCCCGCTCGCGGGGGACCAAGGGTTCGTCGACCGCTTCCGGCGCGAGGCACGCGCCGCGGCGGTGCTCTCGCACCCGAACATCGTGGCCGTCCACGACTGGGGATCCGTCGACGGCATCTACTACATGGTGATGGAGTTCGTCCGCGGGCAGAGCCTGCGCGACATCCTGAACGAGGAAGGGTTGCTCGCGCCGGCCCAGGCCGCCGACGTGCTCCTGCAGACGCTCTCGGCGCTCGACCACGCCCATCGGCAGGGCATCGTGCACCGCGACATGAAGCCCGAGAACATCATGGTGACGCGCGACGGCATCGCCAAGGTCGCGGACTTCGGCCTCGCGCGCGCGTACGCCGACGCGCAGATCACGCACGCGGGCCACGTGACCGGGACGGTCCAGTACCTCGCGCCCGAGCAGCTGCAGGGTGAGCCCGCCGACCCCCGCACCGACCTCTACTCGCTCGGCATCGTGGCGTACGAGCTCCTCACGGGCCACCTCCCGTTCAGCGCCGAGACGCCGATGGCGATCGCCTACAAGCACCTGCGCGAGCGCGTGCCGGCGGCGTCCGCGCGGAACCCCGCGGTCACGAAGGGGCTCGACGGCTGGATCTCGTCGATGACGGAGAAGGAGCGCGAGCTGCGCCCCGAGTCGGCCGCGGAGGCCCGGCGGGATCTCGAGGCCGAGGCCAGAGCGCTGCCGGCCGCACGCCCGATCGGCGAGCTGATCCCCGACGTCGCGGTCCTGCCGCCGCCCGCGAACCCGGACCGGGCGACCACCGTGACGATCCCGCGTAGTCGGGCCGAGAAGCACGCGCGGAAGCGGCGGGGGGGACGCACCGCCCTCGGGATCGTGGTCGCGCTCCTCGTGATCGCCGCGGCGGCGTGGGGCGCCTGGACCTACCTCGTCCCGCACGACGTGAAGGTGCCGGGGGTGGTCGGCCTCTCGGTCCAGGAGGCGCAGGCCAAGCTCGAGGATGCGGGCCTCACCGTGCGGATCGCGAAGGGCCGGTACGACCCGCAGGCGCCCGTCGACCAGGTGCTCTCGCAACGCCCCGACCCGACGACCGAGATCCGCGAGGGCTCCCTCGTCGTGCTCGTGCCCTCGCTCGGGCCGCCGCCCGTGAAGGTGCCGGACCTCCTCGGCATGACGGTCTCCGATGCCCGAAGCGCGCTCGAGCGGCTCGGACTCCAGCTCGGGGAGCCGACCGAACGTTACGACGAGAAGTCCAAGGCCGGGGAGATCATCGGACAGGGCACCACGGCGAAGGACAAGGTTCCCCAGGGCTCGACGATCGAGGTCGTGGTGAGCAAGGGCCCGGCTCCCGTCCCCGTGCCGAAGGTGGTCGGCGACACGCGCGAGGCGGCCGAGTCGCTCCTCGGCGCCACCTGGGTGGTCGACGTGAGAGAGAAGTACTCGGATCAGATCGATGCCGGCTCCGTGATCAGTCAGTCGCCCGCCCCGAAGACCGAGCTCCAGCCGGGCGAGACCGTCACGATCGTGGTCTCGCTCGGGCCGCGCGAGTTCCCGGCTCCGAACCTCGTCGGCATGACGCGAGATGCGGCGGTCGCGAAGATCCGGTCGCTCGGGCTCGTCGCCAACGTGATCGAGCTGCCCGGCGCGACCGGTGAGCTCACGGTGGCCACGCAGCTGCCGGTCGCCGGCGCGATGGTGAAGGCCGGCTCGACGATCACGATCTACGTCGGGTGAGGCTCGGGGCGCATCTCCGCACGCGGGGCGGGCTCCGCACGGCGGCGGACGAAGCCCGGGCCGTCGGCGCCGAGGTCGTGCAGCTGTTCCTGTCGAACCCGCGATCGTGGGCCGGCCCGCGCATCGAGACCGCCGAGCGCTTCGGCGCCGCGTGGCAGGAGGAGGACGTCGGCCCGTTCTACGTGCACTCGCCGTACCTCGTGAACATCGCCTCGCCGAACCCCGAGTTCCACACGAAGTCGCTCGAGCTCGTGGCCCGCTCGGTCGCCGCGTGCGAGGTCGCGGGCGCGGCCGGGTTCGTCGTGCACGCCGGGGCGGGCGGACCGGGCGAGCGCGCAGATGCGCGCGAGCGCGCCGCGACCCTGCTGCGGTCGGCCCTCGAGCTCGCGAGCCAGACCCGGCTCATCGTCGAGCTCATGGCCGGCACGGCCGGCGCCGTCGCCTCCACGCTCGCCGAGGCGCGTGCGCTGTTCGACGCCGTCGGCGACGAGCAGCTCGGCCTGTGCCTCGACACGTGCCATCTGTTCGCGGCCGGCTACGGCTTCGACGACGCCGAGGGGGTGGCGACGTGCTTCGAGGAGCTGGGCGAGCTCGGGCTCGGCGATCGGCTCGCGCTCATGCACGCGAACGACGCGAAGCATCCTCGCGGAGCGCATCGCGATCGGCACGAGCGGATCGGCGAGGGCCTCATCGGCGTCGAGGGCTTCTCCGAGATCCTCCACCGTCCCGAGGTGGCAGGCCTCGACATCGTGCTCGAGACGCCGGCCGACCTCGAGCAGCGCACGCGCGAGCTCGCGACGCTCCGCCGCCTCGCGGTCTGACTCAGCGGCAGGCCACGGTCCCCGTGTCCGAGTATGGCCGCTCGCCCTCGGCGGGCAAGAACGCGTAGTCGGCGCTCCCCTCGTTGAGCGTCAGCTGCAGCACCCCGTACGAGCGGTCCTGGCCGGCGGCCCGGTTGGCCGCCGCGTCGCCGCCGGGAAGCTCGCCGTACGTGGAGCCGCCGGTCCCAACCACGAACTGGACCATCCCGTCGTCCGAGAGCCTGCCGAACGCATCCATCGGCGCGAACCGCTGGTAGTTGTGCTCGTGTCCCGAGAGCGCGATGTCGACACCGCCCGTGTCGAGGAGCTCCCAGAGCGGCTGGAGCTGGTAGAGGAACACGCCGTTCGGCCAGGGCTCGGAGCCGAACAGCGGATGATGCAGGAACGCCAGCGTGCACGTCGTGTCCGCGTGCAGGGCCAGGTCCTTCTTCAGCCACTCGTACATCGCCGTGCCCGGGCCGCACCCCTCACCGATCGCCGGGTTCCGGGTGATCGGTGTGTTCTGCCCCAGGTCCGGGTTCCAGGTCGAGCCCTTGCAGATCTGGCTGTTGAGCGCGATCAGGTGCCAGCTGCCGAGGTCGAACGAGTAGAACCCGCCCGGGCCATGCGCCGCCTTGCCGAAGTAGTCGTAGTACCCCTCCCCGTACAGCGTGTAGAGCTCGTGGTTGCCGGGGACCGGCGCAGTGATCGGCTTCAGGTCGCCGAAGACCAGGTCGTAGTACGCCGCGAACTGCTCCGTCGAGCCGTGCAGGTACTGGAGGTCGCCGAGGGCGAGGAACCGATCCGGCGCGATCGACCGGATCAGGTCGGCGACCTTGTCGTACCTGCACCGCGGCGGGTCACCGGGGAGGCTGTTGCACGCGATGTCCCCCACCGCCGCGACCACCGGGCCGCCGGCCGCGGCCTCATGCACCGCATCGGGTGGAAGTTCTCCGCAGGCCACGGCCACCAAGGCCAGCACGGCAGCCGCCACGACGATCCGGCGCATCTCGACCTCCCAGGGACGTCAGCGCAGCTATCGAACCCTCGTGGGAGGCGTGCGGTCAAACGCGGCGGGCTCCGCGAGCCGGAGCCGCGGAACGACGCCTAGGGCTCGAGCTCGGCCCCGCGACCCTCCTGGTAGCTGTACCGCTCCTCGCGCCAGGGGTCGGCGTGGACGTGGTAGCCGCGCGTCTCCCAGAAACCGCGCTTGTTGTGTGCGGCGAACTCGAGGCCGCGGAGCCATTTCGCGCTCTTCCACGCGTACCGCTTCGGCACCACCAGGCGGAGCGGGAACCCGTGGTCGGGCGTCAGGTCCCGTCCATCGTGCGCCCAGGCGA
>JBLNAW010000030.1:0-10108 GCA_050259555.1 Solirubrobacterales bacterium | reverse complement strand
GCCGGGCGTCCTGGATGTGCGGGCGAACCCTCTCAACCAGACGGCGACCGTTCGCTACGACCCGAGCGCGACCACGCTCACCGACCTCGAGCGCTGGGTCGAAGAGTGCGGGTACCACTGCGCCGGGAGGTCGGTACCCGGTCACGTGTGCGATCCGCAGGAGCTGGCCGCGCACGACAAGCACGAGATCCGCATCGACCACGCGACGCACGTCGAGCCCGCTCCGGGCGAACATGCGGGCCACGCGATGCCGGCTGAGCACGCCGGCCACGTGATGGGAGCGGATCACGCCGACCGTGGCGCCACGGAGCGCGCTGCCGATGCTCACACGGGGCACGGCGGACATGCCGGCATGTCGATGGCGGAGATGGCGAAGGACATGCGTCGCCGGTTCCTCGTGGCGATCGTGTTCGCGATCCCGATCTTCCTCTACTCGCCGATCGCGGTGGACGTGTTCCGGCTCGAGCTCTCGGCGCCGTTCGGGATGCGGACGGACGTGCTCTCGCTGATCTTGTCGATCCCGGTCGTCTTCTACAGCTCGATGCTCTTCTTCCGTGGAGCGGTCGCGGCCCTACGGAACCGCAACCTGGACATGATGGTCCTGGTCGCGACCTCGATCAGCGTCGGATGGCTCTACTCGGTGGCCGTGGTGCTCGGACTCGAGGGAGAGCACTTCTTCGAGGCGATCGCCTTGCTCTCGGCCTTCGTGCTCTTCGGACACTGGATGGAGATGCGCGCTCGCGCCGGGGCATCGGACGCGGTTCGGGCGCTCCTCGATCTCGCCCCGCCGATGGCGACCGTCCTCCGCGGAGACGAGCCCGTCGAGGTCCCCACGGCCGAGGTGCAGGTCGGCGACCTCCTGCTCGTGCGGCCGGGCTCGAAGGTGCCGGTGGACGCGGTCGTCGAGGAGGGCACCTCGAGCGTCGACGAGTCGATGATCACCGGTGAGAGCCTGCCGGTGACGAAGCGCTCGGGCGACGCGCTCATCGGCGCCACGATCAACAAGGAGGGCTCGCTCCGAGCCCGCGCCACGAAGGTGGGCTCGGACACGGCGCTCGCGCAGATCGTGACGCTCGTGCAGGCAGCGCAGAACTCGAAGGCGCCGGCGCAGCGGCTCGCCGACAAGGCCGCGTTCTGGCTCGTGCTCGTGGCCCTGGGCGGCGGGCTCGTGACGTTCGCCGCGTGGTTCTGGGCGTTCGGCTCGTCGTTCGAGACCGCGCTGCTCTTCGCGATCACCGTGGTCGTCATCGCGTGCCCCGACGCGCTCGGGCTCGCGACGCCGACCGCGATCATGGTCGGGACCGGTATGGGTGCTCGGCGCGGGATCTTGTTCAAGGACGCCGGCGCGCTCGAGCAAGCTTCGCAACTCACCACCGTGGTCTTCGACAAGACCGGGACCCTCACGATGGGGCAGCCGGCGGTCGAGGACATGCGTGCGAACAGCCTCGGCGAGGCAGGCCTGCTCCGGCTGGCCGCCGCGGTCGAGCGGGAGAGCGAGCACCCGCTCGCCGAGGCGATCGTCGCGGCGGCCGAGGCACGCGACCTGGAGGTTCCCCGCGCGAGCGGGTTCCAGGCCGTCGCGGGTGCGGGCGCCGTTGCGGAGGTCGAGGGCCGGCGGGTGGCCGTCGGCAGCCGCCGCCTGCTCGAGCAGGAGGGCGCGATCCTCGACGGCATGGGTACCGCCGGCGCCGAGCTCCAGGGCGCCGGCCGCACGGTGGCGTACGTCGCCGTGGACGGCCAGGCCGCCGGCGTGATCGCGCTCGCCGACACCGTGCGCGAGACCTCGAGGGCCGCGGTTGGCCGCCTGTCGGCCGAAGGCGTCGAGGTCGTCATGCTCACGGGCGACAACCGCGCGACGGCCGAGCGCGTCGCCGGCGAGCTCGGGATCGCGCGGGTGCTGGCGGAGGTGCGACCGCAGGACAAGGAGCAGCAGGTCGCGGCGCTCCAGGCCGAGGGCCGCAAGGTCGGCATGGTCGGCGACGGGGTGAACGACGCCCCGGCGCTCGCACGCGCCGACGTGGGCATCGCGATCGGCACCGGTACCGATGTGGCGATGGAGACCGCGGACGTCGTGCTGATGCGCGCGGACCCCGCGGACGTCGCGACGGCGATGAGCCTGTCGCGCGCGACGGTACGGAAGATGCGACAGAACCTCGGGTGGGCGGTCGGGTACAACACGCTCGCCCTCCCGATCGCGGGCGGCGCGTTCGCGTGGGCCGGCCTCACGCTCCGGCCCGAGATCGCGGCGCTCACGATGAGCGGCTCGAGTCTCCTGGTCGCGGTGAACGCCCTGCTGTTGCGCCGGGCGCGGGTAGCCTGAACGGAAAGGCGGAAGGATGGAACAGGTGGCAACGACGAACGTGATCGAGGTTACGGACGACAACTTCGAGCAGGTGGTCATCGAGGGCTCCAAGGAGCGCCCCGTGGTCGTGGACCTCTGGGCGGCCTGGTGCGGCCCCTGCCGCAGCCTCGGCCCGATCCTCGAGAAGGTGGCCGAGGAGCGCAAGGGTGCGTTCCTGCTGGCGAAGGTGGATGTGGACGCGCAGGGCGTCGGCCAGGCGCTGCTCCAGGCCGTGAAGTCGCAGGGCATCCCGACGGTGGTCGGGTTCCGCGACGGCGCCGCGGTGGACATGTTCATCGGCGCGTACCCCGAGCCGGCCGTGAACGAGTTCGTCGACCGGCTCATGCCCTCCGAGGCCGATCTCGACGCGAAGGAAGCGCTCGAGGAGGAGGCCGAGGGCGACCTCGAGGACGCCGAGGCGAAGTTCCGCGAGGCGCTCGGGACGGACGAGAACAACCGGACGGCGCGGCTCGGGCTCGGGCGGATCCTCGCGGCGCAGGGCGCGGCGAGCGAGGCTCGGCAGACGCTCATGCCTCTGCTCCCGGACGCCGACGCCGAGAAGGTCCTCGCCGAGATCGAGGTCGCCTCGTGGGCCTCGGTCTCCGAGCCCGGCACGCTCGCCTCCGCCAAGCGCCTGGCCGCGCAGGGCAAGTGGCGCGAGGCGCTCGACGGCATGGTGGGCGCGCTCGGCGACGGTCCGGATGCGCGTCAGGCGATGCTCGAGGTCTTCGCGGTCCTCGGCGACGAGCACGAGCTGGTGCCCGAATTCCGGCGCAAGATGGCGAACGCGCTCTTCTGAGGGATCCCGTGAGCGACGTCCACGATACGATCCGCGACTGGTGGGACCGGGACTCCCACACGTACGACGAGGCCAAGTCGCACGCGGTGAGTGATCCGCTCGAGGCCGCCGCCTGGCGCCAGGCGCTCGGAGAGGCCTTGCCGGAGCCGCCCGCCCGCGTCCTCGACGTCGGCGCGGGCACCGGCGCGCTGTCGCTCCTCGCGGCCGAGCTCGGCCACCACGTCACCGCCCTCGACCTGTCCGAGGGCATGCTCGGCATGGCCCGCCGCAAGGCCGCGGAGCGCGCGATCGAGATCGCGTTCGTCGTCGGCTCGGCCGCCGAGCCGCCCGCCGGTCCCTTCGACGCTGTGATGGAACGCCACGTCCTGTGGACGCTGCCGGATCCCGACGGCGCCCTGCGCGCGTGGCGCGAGGTGGCGGCGCCCGGCGGCCGTCTGGTCCTCTTCGAGGGCACGTGGGGAGGCGGCGGCTCGCTCCGCCGCGCCCGGGACCTCTTCGCCGAGGGCATCCGGCGGGGGATGCGGATCCCGCACGACCACCACGCGCCCTACCCGGACGAGGTGCTCGCCGAGCTGCCGCTCGCGCGCCTCGGCAGCGCGATCCCGCTCGTCGAGGCCGTCTACCGCGCCGGCTGGCGAGCGGTCCGCATCAAGCGCCTCCGCGACGTCGAATGGGCGGCGATCCAGCACGAGCCCTGGCCGCTCGGCCACCTCGAGCACCGCCCCCGGTACGCGATCGTCGCTGACGCGTAATTCAGGGCGCGGCGGCCGCGTGGACGACCGGCCAGTCGTGCTCCGCCGGTGGGAGACGGACGTCGAAGACCTCCTCGAACCGGCGCGTGACCAACGGTGCCATCTCCTGGACGGTGACCTCGCGGCCGGCGAGCTCGGACAGCGAGGTCACGCCCGTGTGCCCGAGACCGCACGGGACGATCGCGTCGAACCAGGAGAGGTCGTCGTTGCAGTTGAGCGCGAACCCGTGGAGCGAGACGCGCATCCGCATCAGACGCACGCCGATCGCGCACACCTTGCGCTCGCCCGACCAGACGCCGGTCTGCACCTCGCTGCGGTGCAAGGGGACGCCCGCGTCGGCCGCCGAACGGATCACGACCTCCTCGAGCTTGCGGACGTAGCCGAGCGCCTCGGGACGCGAGCCGAGGTCGATGATCGGGTAGCCGACGAGCTGTCCCGGTCCGTGGAAGGTGAGCGAGCCGCCGCGGTCGATGAAGTGGAGCTCGGCGCCGGCGGCGCGCATCCGCTCCTCGGTCCACACGATATGGTCGTCCCTCGAGGTGCGCCCGGCCGTGTAGACCGGCGGGTGCTCGAGCAGGATGAGCGTGTCCTCGCCCTCGCCCCGCAGGCGCGCCTCGGCCAGCTCGTGCATGAACGCGTTCGCCTCGGCGTACGGTACGAGACCGGCGGGCCGGATCAGCCGACCGGTGCGGGGCATGGCGCTAAAGGGCGAGGTCCTCGGCGAAGTCCCACGTCTCGAGGTTCTGCTTCACCCGCGAGAGGAACTGCGACGCGAGGGCACCGTCGATCATCCGGTGGTCCCAGGACAGCGAGAGGTACACCATGTGCCGGATCGCGATCGCATCGTCGATCACGACCGGACGCTTCTCGACCGTGTCGAACCCGAGGATCGCGCTCTCGGGCTGGTTGATGATCGGCACGCTGATCAGCGACCCGAACGGTCCGGGGTTCGTGATCGTGAACGTCCCCCCGTGGATCTCATCGGGCTGCAGCTGCTTCGCTCGAGCGCGCGTCGCGAGGTCGTTGATGCCGCGCGCGATCCCGAGCAGGTTCATCGTGTCCGCGCCCTTCAGCACCGGCACGATCAGCCCTTCCTCGTAGCTCACGGCGATCCCCATGTTCACGTAGTGCTTCACGACGATCTGGTCGCCGCGAAGCTCCGAGTTCACCATCGGGTACGCGATGAGGGCCTCGGTCACCGCCCGCGTCACGAACGGCATGTACGTGAGCCCGAACCCCTCGCGAGCCTTGAAGGCGTCCTTCGACCGCTCGCGCAGCCGAGCCACGTTCTCCATGTTCACCTCGACCGCGTTCCACGCCCGCGCCGAGATCTCGAGGGATCGCTTCATGTGCTCCGCGATCAACCCTCGCACCCGCGGCACCGGCACGACCTCCTCGCCGCCCATGACCGCGGCAGGAGCCGGCACCGGAGCCGCCGGGAACGCCGCCGGCGCAGGAGCAACAGCGGCGGGCGCCGCAGCCGTTGCGGGCGCCGAGGCCGCGGCCAACACGTCGTTCTTCGTGATCCGCCCCCCGGTCCCCGTCCCCTGCACGCCGGCGAGGTCGACGCCGCGCTCGGCAGCGAGCTTCCGCACGAGCGGCGACAGGATCTGCGACCGAGGCCCCCGATCCGCCAACGGAGCCGCCTGCGGAACGGTCGACATCGCCGAGGGGGTCGTGTCACCCGACGAGGAAGCCGGGACCGGCGCGGAGGAGCCTCCTGAGCCCCCCTCGGTTCCTTCCGACGCCGAAGCGCCCGCCGACGGTGCCGCAGCGAGCTGCGAAGAAGGCTCCGGAGCACCGGCGCCGGCGTCCCCCCCCTCGATGACGGCGAGCTCGGTCCCGACGGACACCGTCGTCCCCTCGGCCACGAGGATCTTCGTCAGTGTCCCGGCCGCCACCGACGGCACCTCGGTGTCGACCTTGTCGGTCGAGATCTCGAACAGCGGTTCGTCGAGCTCGACGGTCTCGCCCTCGGCCTTCAGCCACTTCAGGATCGTGCCCTCGACGACGGTCTCGCCGAGCTGCGGCATCTTCACGGACGTCATGGGTTCCTCCCGATCACCACGCGGTGAGCTCGTGCACCGCGCGCACGATGTCGGCAACCTGCGGCAGGTAGGCGTCCTCGAGCGTGGGGGAGAACGGCACGGGGACGTTGGGGGGCGCGAGCCGCTTGACCGGGGCGTCGAGGTGCTCGAAGGCCTCCTCGGCGATCGTGGAGGCGACCTCGGCCCCGACGCCGAGGAATCGGTGGCTCTCGTAGAGCACGAGCGCGCGGCTCGTCTTCGCGACGGACTCGAGCACGGTATCCACGTCGAGCGGCTGGATCGTGCGCAGGTCCACGACCTCGACCGAGACGCCCTTCGTCGCGACCTCCTCCGCGGCCTCGAGCGCCAGATGGGCCATCATCCCGTAGGTCACGATCGTGACGTCGGTGCCCGGTCGCCGCACGAGCGCCTTGCCGATCGGCACGAGGAAGTCGGGGTCCTCGGACACGACCTCCTTCACGCGCCGGTAGATCCATTTGTGCTCGAGGAACACGACCGGGTTGTCGTCGCGGATCGCGGACTTCAGCAGGCCCTTCGCGTCGCCCGGGAACGCGGGGCAGATCACCTTGAGTCCGGGCGTGTGCGCGAACCACGGCTCCGGGTTGAACGAGTGGAAGCTGCTCGCGCGGACGCCGCCGCCCGATGGCGCGCGGAGGACGACCGGGGCCGGCACGCCGCTCCGGTAGTGGTAGCGCGCGAGCGCGGTCGTGATCTCGTCGAACCCGCTCGACATGAAGTCGGCGTACTGGAACTCGGCGATGGGGCGGAAGCCCTCCATCGCCGCGCCGAGCGCCATGCCGACGATCGTCTCCTCGGCGATCGGCGTGTCCATCACGCGCTCGGGGCCGAAGCGCTCGATGAAGCCCTCGGTGACCTTGAACGCCCCGCCGTAGACCCCGATGTCCTCGCCGAGCATGAAGACGCGCTCGTCGCGCTCCATCTCCTCCCACAGGGCCTCGGCGATCGCGATGAGGTACGTCGCCTCGCCGTTCTCGGTCCGCTTGCCGCGGGGCTCGGCGCCGTGGCCGGCCGCGCCCGCCTCGAGGGTCGTCGTCGCCATCAGGCCTCCGTCCCGCCCTCGCGAGAGGGCTCACGCTGCCAGTAGCCGTCCTCGACCCACAGGCCCATCGTGGCCTCCTCGGGCACGGGGAACGGCGATGCCTGGGCGAACTCGTAGCCCTCCTGGAACTCGGCCTTGATGCGCTCATCGAGCTGGGCGATCGCATCCGCGTCCACGATCTCGTGCGCGACAAGGAGATCTTGGAACCGGCGGACCGGGTCCTTGTTCTCCATGTACTCGTCCAGGAGCGCCTTCGGCACGTACTTCGCTGGGTCGTGGCCGGCGTGACCGCGCCACCGCAGACTCACGGACTCGATGAGGGTGGGGCCGAGACCCTCGCGAGCGCGCTCGACCGCGTCGTGGGCCACCCGGTACACCTCGAGCACGTCCTGCGCGTCGACGCGGACTCCCGGCATGCCGTACGCATCCGCGCGCTCGGCGATCGTGGGTGTCGAGACCTCGAGCGAGTTCGGCGCGGAGTACGCGTACTGGTTGTTGTTCACGACCCACACCACCGGCAACTGGAAGATCGCCGAGGTGTTCAAGGCCTCGTGCCAACGGCCGTTCGAGGTCGAGCCGTCCCCGCAGATCGCCATCGCGACGCGCGGCTCGCCGCGGCGCTTGTACGCGAGGGCGGCTCCGCAGGCGACCGGGTACGCGATGGGCAGGTGCGACATGACGGTCCACGTCCGGTTCCCGTACCAGTCGCCGATGTGGCTGTTCCCGTCGCGTCCACGCGTGTAGCCGTCGATGCGGCCCCAGTACTGCGCCATCACGCGCTTGAGGTCGAGCCCCTTCGTGAGCTGCGACGAGAGATCGCGGTGGGTCGGGAAGAGCGAGTCGTCGGCGCGGAGCGCGTAGGCGACACCGACGTGCGTGCCCTCCTGCCCGCGGCCCGAGTAGATCGCGCCGGGCAGACGTCCCTGGCGGTACAGCGCCTCCATGCGCTCGTCGAAGTAGCGGCAGAGCTTGAGGAGGTGCAGGACCTCGCGGAGCCGGTCGTCGGACAGACCCGCGCGCCAGTCCTGCTCGGCCGTCATCGCCATCTCGTGGACTTCCGTCGCCAACGTGTCTCCTATGCCCCGTGCAGCGACTTGCCGGCGAGCGCCAGGTGCGCCTCGCCCACCGCCTCGGACAGGCTCGGGTGCGGGTGGAACAGGGCGGCCACCTCGGCCGGCACCGCCTCCCAGTTCACGATGAGCATCGACTCGGCGATGAGGTCGGTGACGTGGGGGCCCACCATGTGGGTGCCGAGCACCGGGCCACCGCCCTTCTCCGCCACGACCTTCACGATGCCGCCCTCGCCGAGCATGTTCGCCTTGCCGATGCCCTGGAAGTTGAAGACCTCGACGTCGACCTCGTGGCCGCGCTCGAGGGCCTGGGCCTCGGTGAGGCCCACCGAGGCGATCTCGGGCGTGCAGTAGGTGACGCGCGGGATGCCGGCGTAGTCGATCTCGGGGACGTCGAGGCCGGCGATGCGCTCGGCGACCGCGTAGCCCTCGGTGAAGGCGACGTGCGCGAGCTGCAGCGGCGTCGCCGCCACGTCGCCCACCGCCCAGACGTGGGGCGCGCTCGTCTGCAGCTGTGCGTCCACCTTCACGAACCCTCGGTCGAGCTCCACGCCCGCGGCCTCGAGCTCGAGGCCCTCGGTCACCGGGCCTCGGCCGACGGCGACGAGGCACAGGTCGGCCGCGATGGTCTCGGACTTGCCCTTCGCCTCGTACGTGACCTCGACACCGGTGCCGGTGTCCTTGACCTCCTTCACCGAGGCTCCGGGCACGCCGGTGATGCCGCGCTTGCGGAACGCCCGGGCGATCTCCTTCGAGACGTCGGCGTCCTCGAGCGGCGCGAGCGCGGGCAGCATCTCGAGGACCGTCACCTCGGCGCCGAACGAGCGGTAGAAGCTCGCGAACTCGAGGCCGATGGCGCCGGCACCGATGATCACCGCCGAGGACGGCGCCGGCTGCCACAGGGCCTGATCCGACGTGATGATCCGGTCGCCGGCTTGCAGGCCGGGGAGCAGGCGCGGGCGGGACCCCGTCGCGAGCACGACGTCGGTCGCCTCCAGCCTCGAGCCGTCGACCTCGATCGCAGGGCCGGGCAGGAGCTTCGCGGTCCCCTTCACGACGTCCACCTTCCGACCCTTGAGCAGGCCGGTGACGCCCTTCACGAGCTTGTCGACGATCTTGTCCTCGAACGCCCGGATCTGCGCCCAGTCGGGCTCGCCGTCGGCCTTCACGCCCCACTCCTCGGAGCGGTTCACGGCATCCATCACGGCCGCCGACTGGAGCAGCGCCTTCGTCGGGATGCACCCGCGGAGCAGACACGTTCCGCCGACGCGCTCGTCGCGCTCGACGAGGACGACGCGCTTGCCCAGTTGCGCGAGACGAAGGGCACAGGAGTAGCCTCCCGTGCCCGCGCCGATCACGGCTACGTCATAAGCGTCGGCCATCGAACGACCATGCTACCGCCCAGGTCGCCAACGTAGGATGAGGGCGATGGCCGACGCCCTTCGTCACAGCCCGCTCGAGGACGAGCATCTCGAGCTCGGCGCGAAGCTCGGCCCGTTCGGCGGCTGGTCCATGCCGATCGAGTACGAGGGCACGCTGTCCGAGCACCGGGCGGTCCGCGAGCGCGTCGGCCTGTTCGATCTCTCCCACCTCGGCAAGGTGGACGTGCGAGGCCCCGGGGCTCTGGATGCGCTGCAGCGCACCTTCTCGAACGACCTCGCGAGGGTGGCGGTGGGCCGGGCGCAGTACAACCAGGTCCTGAACGAGCGGGGAGGCGTCGAGGAGGACCTGATCGTCTACCGCCTCGCCGAGGAGCGCTGGTTCGTCGTCCCGAACGCCTCGAACACCGACCGCATCGTGGCCAAGCTCACAGACGACGCCGGTCGAGACGCCGTCGGGCCGCACCCGGACTGGTGCTTCCTCGGCGTTCAGGGGCCCCGCGCCCTCGAGACCGTCGGCACCGCGTTCCCCGAGGCGGCCGACCTGACCTACATGAGCGGCGTCGAGGCTTCGTTCCGCGGCACGGCGATGGTGCTGACGCGCTCCGGCTACACGGGCGAGCTCGGGTTCGAGCTCTTCGGCCCGCCCGAGATCGCGG
>JBLNAW010000029.1:0-5350 GCA_050259555.1 Solirubrobacterales bacterium | reverse complement strand
CGGCCTCTGGCTCCTCCCGTGGTTCGCACTCGCCCTCCCCGCGCCGAGCGCGTTCGTGGCCTTCTCGGTCGCCGATAGCGCGGTGTTCGTCACCCGCTTCTCGTGGTTCGGTCAGTACGCGGGCCTCGGCGGCCTGCCGATCGGCGCGTTCCAGATCGCGGTGCTCGTGCGAGCCGCCGTGCTCGTCTGGTGCCTCGTCGAGTGGGTGCGGCGACCGCAACCCGGCCTCGAGCCGCAACCCGGCCGCGAGCCCTCACCCGTCCGCCGCGATCTCGCCCCGACATGAGGCCGGCCGCCGAGGTTCCGGCCGTGCCCGACCGCCGTGGCCCGCGGATGCCCGCGTCGCTCCGGGAAGGGTTCGTCTTCGCCCTGAAGGTGTTCCTCGGCGTGCGGATCGTGCTGTTCGTGCTCGGTCTACTCTCCCCCGGGCTGTTCCCCGCCCTCGACCCGGTCTCGGTCCCCGGGTGGCCGGCGACGGCGTTGCCCGATCCGGGCTGGCACAACCTGTTCACGGCCTGGGAGCGCTTCGACGCGCTGTGGTTCCTGCGGATCGCCGACCAAGGCTACCGAGCCTCCGACGGCAGCGCCGCTTTCTTCCCGCTCTACCCACTCCTGGTCCGGTTCGTCTCGGCCGTCCTCGGAGGCCGCCCGCTCGCGGCGTCCCTGCTGGTCTCGAACGCGACCCTGCTCGGCGCGCTCACCTTCTTGTACGACCTCACCCGCGCCGAGGTCTCGGATGCAGCGGCGCGCACGACGGTGGTGCTGGTCTGCACCTTCCCCTCCGCGTTCTTCCTCTTCGCGCCGTACAGCGAGTCCACGTTCCTCCTGTTCGCCGTGCTGGCGCTGTGGGCCGCGCGGCGCGAGCGATGGGCGCTCGCGGGGGTGACGGGGTTCGGCGCGGCGCTCACGCGCAACGTCGGGATCGTCGTCGCGCTCGCACTCCTCGTCGAGGCGATCCAGCGGTGGCGCGAGGGTGAACGGATCCCAGTGCGGGGTATCGCGGCGGCACTCGGAGCGGCGCTCGGCACGCTCACGTACCTCGCCTTCTGGCAGATGAAGGCCGATGACTGGCTCGCGCCCATCCACCAGCAGGCGAACTGGGAACGCGTGTTCTCCTGGCCCTGGAGCACCCTCGTCGAGGGTACGAGGGCAGCGTTCCGCTACATCGGCAACACGAACGGTTCGTACTGGCTGATCGACTGGTTGCTCCTGCTGCCGGTGCTCGCCGCCTCGCTGGTCGTGCTCACCCGGTACCGGTGGGCCTTCCGCATCTTCCTGTGGGGCGGGCTCCTCGCCCCACTGTCGTTCATCTTCGAGGACCGGCCCCTGATGTCCATGCCGAGGTTCGTCCTGCCGCTGTTCCCCGCCTTCTGGGTGATGGCCGAGACGCTCGAACGGCGCGGTGTCCCCCGCTGGGCCGTGGCCGCGGTGGGGGCCGCGGGGCTCGGCCTGCTCGTGCCCTTGTTCGTGAACTGGTACTACATCTTCTGACGCCTCCGTGCCGACATATAGGATGGTGCCGCACAGCGCGGCCCAACCGAGCAAGGGAGCGACGGGTGACGATCCGAGTGGCTATCGCGGACGACCATTCCCTGGT
Organism: Solirubrobacterales bacterium; assembly: GCA_050259555.1. Taxonomy (GTDB): domain Bacteria; phylum Actinomycetota; class UBA4738; order UBA4738; family HRBIN12; genus HRBIN12. Next base: position 3,753 of record JBLNAW010000029.1, on the reverse strand, counting down.
ACGGCAAGGTCTCCGGCGCTACCTCGATATGGCCGAGGGCATCGAGGTGGTCGGCGAGGCGTCGAACGGCAAGGAGCTGCTCGACCTCGTGGCGGCCGAGAACCCCGAGATCGCCCTCGTGGACATCCGGATGCCGGAGATGGATGGCCTCGAGGCGGCCCGCCTGATCCGCGACCAGCATCCGAGCGTGGGCGTCATCATGCTCACCGCCTACGACGATCGGCAGTTCGTGGTCGAGGCGGTGCGCTCGGGCGCGCGCGGCTACGTGCTGAAGGCCCGCGATGCCGAGCACCTGATCCAGACCGTCCGCCTCGTCGCGGGTGGCAACATGGTGATCGACCCCCAGCTCGTCGTGGCCCTGGCCGAGGAGCTCAGCCAGGCGAAGGAGCGCGACCGGAAGGCCGAGACCCTCACCGCCCGAGAGATCGAGGTCCTGCAGCTGCTCGCGTTCGGCCACACGAACCGCGACATCGCCGAGCGCCTGTACATCTCACCCGACACGGTCAAGACCCACCTCGAGCACATCTTCGAGAAGCTCGGGGCCTCGGACCGCACCGCGGCCGTCGCCGAGGCGCTCCGCCGCCGTCTCATCGAGTAGCAGCACCCGCGTCCCTCCGATCGCCCTCCGCCGTCCGGCCTACGACGCCGTCCTCCCGACGGGCCCGGTCGGGTGATGGAGTCACCCCCGTCGCTCGGGCATGATGAGAGGTCGAATGGCAACCTTCCACGAGCGTCGGCACCCGCCCCTCGTCCCCGCGCTGCTCCTCATGGCCGCGGGCGGGGCGATCGCGATGTACACGGTGGGCGACGAGGCGTTGCGCTCGACGAACGGATTGGGGTCCGCGCTGCTCGCGGGCTCGGCACTCCTGTCGGCGGCCGCTGCGTTCAGCCGCCTTCGCTATCCCGAGGCGTGGCGCTCGACGCGGTGGGTCGCGATCGCGATCCTCGGCCTGGCCGCGATCGGCGGGATCTTCTGGTACCACGACGTCACGAACCCGGTCGCGAAGCCCGGTGCCTACGATGCTGCGTTCGTCCTCGTGGGCTTCCTGTTCCTCGTCCCTGCCGGCATCGAGTTCCGAGAGCACCTGCGTGCGCCGGATCGTCACGAGATCGTGGCGGACGTCGCGCTCCTCTCGGTCTCGGTCGGCGCCGCCCTCTACCTGTTCCTCCGACCGGCCGATGCGACCACCTCGGCGTCGATCTCGAGCGCGGTCGCCGCGCTCATGGTCGCCTCCGCCCTCGGCGCCTACGCCGCGCTCTCGCTCTGGCTGCCCACGAAGGCGCACGTGGGGCAGCTCGTCGGGATCGGGGCTCTCGCAGCCGGCGTCTTCGTCTTCGCCGAGCGGTGGGTCGAGGGTGTCTACGAGCAGGGGAACCCCGCCGCGGAGCTGCCACTGGCGCTCGCGCCGCTCGTGCTCGCGCTCCTCGTGAACGTGATCCCGCGGCACAGCGGACGGGAGCAGACGACCGTGCCGGCCCGGTATGGGCGGGCGATGCTCACGACCCTCTCGGTGGCGACGGCGTGCGCGGCGCTCGCGCTCGTTGCCTGGGCAGAAACGACGGAGCGGCTCGAGGTCGGTCAGGGGGCGACGCTCATCGCCGTGCTCGCCGTCGCGGTGGCTCTGCGCATCCTCGTCAACCAGGTCCGGGGTACGACCGCGACGCGCGAGGCCCACGATGCCCTCGACCAGAAGGAGGTCGCGCTCGCCGAGACGGACAAGGCGCTCGCCCGCCTCCGCCGTGCGAACGAGACCCTGCGGGAGTCCGAGGAGCGCCTGCGGACGGTGTTCGAGGCGGCGGTCGACGGGATCGTCGAGCTCGACAACAAGGACGTGATCATCCGCGCGAACGAGGCGTTCTGCGGGATGATCGACCTCCCGCACAGCATGGTCGAGGGGCAGCCGTGGTCGGCGCTCGCGGCCGCGATCGATGCGGACGAGTCCTTCGCCACGATGCCGCAGAACGGTCAGGGAACGCTCCGGCGCGAGAACAACGCGATCTACCTCGAGTCCCGGACCTCCGAGATCCCGAGCGACCCGCCACGCCGACTGCTGCTGGTCCGCGACGTGACCGCCTCCCGCGTGGCCGACCAGACAATCCGCTCCCTGTTCAAGTTCCTCCAGGATCGCGACGAAGACCGAACCCGGATCATGCGCCGGATGAACGCGATGATGGAGAGCCAGCGCAACCAGATCGCGCGCGACCTGCACGACGGCCCGGTGCAAGGGGTCTCGGCAGCGTCGCTCTCCCTCGAGGCCGTGCTGCTGATGCTCCGCGCGGGCGAGCTCGAGGAAGGCACCGAGATCCTGGCCAAGGTCCGCAAGGAGCTGTCGGAGGAGGCCGACAACCTCCGCCGGTTGATGTCCGGGCTCCGGCCGCCGTTGCTCGAGGAGCGTGGGCTGATGCCGGCGCTCCGCGAGACCCTCGATAAGTACGGGCGCGACCACGGCGTCGAGACCGAGTTCATCGGCACCGGGACCGCCGAGATCCCCCAGGACCTCGAGACCCTGGCCTACCGCTTCGTGCAGGAGGCGCTCGCGAACTCGAACAAGCACTCGAAGGGGAAGAAGGTCACGCTCACGGTCGAGGCCGTCGGCGGACAGCTGCGGATCGAGGTCACTGACGACGGCATCGGCTTCGACATGGGCAAGGCGCGCGAGTACCTGCAGATGGGCCGCGTGGGGCTCGCGTCGATGCGGGAGCGGGTCGAGCTCGCGAACGGCACCTTCATGGTGCACTCGACGCTCGGGAAGGGCACGACGGTGATGGCCAGCCTCCCGCTCGATGCCGTCCCGGCCCCCCGAGAGTTCTCGGTCTCCGAGCTCCTCTAGGGTCTCGGCCGGTCAGCCTCAGCTCGTATCGTTCGGGGTTGGTCCCGTCCCCCCCGTCGGGCCGGTCGGCGGGCCCGTGCCTCCCGTCGGGCCGGTCGGCGCGGTCGGACCGGTGGGGCCGGTCGGCGCGGTCGGACCGGTGGGGCCGGTCGGCGTGGTCGGACCGGTGGGGCCGGTCGGTGAGGGCGTCGGCGAGTGGGTGACGGGGGGCGGCGTCGGCGCGCCGCCGGTGTAGCCCTCGAAGGAAGGCGCCGGGAAGTCCTTGATGGGCAAGCCCTCCATCGCCTTGATCATGAAGTCGTGCCAGATGAGCGCCGGGATCGTGCCGCCGAACACCGCCGAGTAGCCCTCGACGTTCACGAGCGGGATCTGGCCCTCCGGGTAGCCGACCCACACGCAGGCAGCGAGCTGTGGGGTGTACCCGCAGAACCAGGCGTCGACGTACTGCTGCGTCGTTCCGGTCTTGCCGGCGACCGGCCGGCCGATCTGCGCGTTCGTGCCGGTCCCGCCGGTCACGACCGTCTGGAGCGCGTAGGTCGCGAGGTCCGCGTCGTTCTCGTTCAGGACCTGCCGACCGCGCTCGTTGATCCGGGTGCGGACCTCCCCGCTCGGGTCGGTGACCTCCTGGAGCGGGGTCGCGCGATGACGCCACCCTCGTGACGCCAGCGTCGCGTAGGCGTCCGTCATCTCGAGCGGTGTCACCTCTTGGGTGCCGAGCGTGATCGAGCAGACGGGATCGAGCGGAGACGTGATCCCCATCCGGTGCGCGGCATCCACGACCGCGTCTGGTCCGACGGCGGTGACGAGCTGGGCGAACACGGTGTTCACCGAGTGCGCGGTTGCCTGCGTGAGCGTGAAGGTGCCGGCCTCGGAATCGCTCGCGTTCGAGAGCTGCCACGGCTGCCCGTTCGTGTAGCAGCGC
>JBLNAW010000028.1:0-3527 GCA_050259555.1 Solirubrobacterales bacterium | reverse complement strand
TCTTCGCGCACGCGCAGGGCATCGTGCCCGCGCCCGAGTCCGCGCACGCGATCCGCGGCGCGGTGAACGAGGCGATCGCGGCACGCGAAGCGGGCGAGGAGCGCGTGATCCTGCTCGGGCTCTCGGGCCACGGGAACTTCGACATGCAGGCGTACGACGACTACCTCAACGCGCGCCTTCCCGAGATCGAGTTCGACGCCGCCGAGCTCGAAACCAGCATGGCGAACGTCCCCGAGGTACCGGTCGGCTGAGGTGACGCTCGAGGTCCGAGCGTTCGAGCGCGGGGAGCTCGAGGCGCTCCGGCGCGACCTGCCCTCGTGGAGCACGGCGCAGTACCCGAGCCGGCTCGAGGCGCAGGCCCGCGGGGAGATGGTGCAGGTCTTCGGGTGGGACGGGAACGTTCCGGTCGGACGCGGCATGGTCCTGTTCGCGGAGCACGAGGAGTACTCGGAGTCCGCGGTCCGCGAACGATGCGCCGAGGTCCGCGACGTCTACGTCGTGCCCTCGCACCGCCGCCGTGGTGCCGCGAGCGGGATCATGCGGGCGCTCGAGGACGCCTCCCGTCGCGCGGGGTGGATGAGGATCGGCCTCGACGTGTCGCTCGACGACGAGGCGGCGCCGGCCCGAGCGCTCTACGACGCCCTCGGGTACCAGCACGCGCACGGGCCGTTCGTCTCGAGCGCGACGCTCGACACCGACGACGGGCCGCTGCACGTGCACGCGGTCCTGGACTACCTCGTCAAGGACCTGTGACCTCGGCGAGGCGGCGCTCGAGGAAGGCGCGCTGGCTGGGGTTCGGGACGAGCTCGAGCGCCCGGCGGTAGGCGTCCGCGGCTTCGGCTCGCCGGCCGAGTCGGCGGAGGAGGTCGGCGCGCGCCGAGTGGAACGGGTGGTAGCCCTCGAGCTGGTCCGCGAGCACCTCGACCAGCGGGAGTCCGCGCTCGGGGCCGTCGGCCATCGCGACGGCGACCGCGCGGTTCAGCTCGACGACGGGGGAGGGCGTCATCTGCACGAGCCCGCCGTACAGGGCGGCGATCTGCGGCCAGTCGGTGTCCTCCGCTCTCGGCGCGCGAGCGTGGAGCGCCGCGATCGCCGCCTGAACCTGATACGGCCCCGGACGTCGCGCCGCCATCGCGCGGTCGAGCGTCGCGAGCCCCTCGTCGATCTCGTCGTGGTCCCATCGCGCGCGGTCCTGGTCCTCGAGCAGCACGAGATCGCCGGTCGCGTCGACCCGCGCGCCCCGCCGCGAGTCCTGGAGCAGGAGCAGCGCGAGCAGCCCGGGGACCTCGGGCTCCTCGGACATGAGACCGTCGAGGACGCGGGCGAGCCGGATCGCTTCCTCGCACAGGTCCGCGCGCACGAGCGGGCCCGAGGTCGTCGCATACCCCTCGTTGAACACGAGGTACACGACGGCGAGCACGCCGGGCAGGCGCTCGGGCAGGAGGTCGGGCGGCGGCACCCGGTAGGGGATGCCGGCGCCCTGGATCTTCCGCTTGGCGCGGACGAGGCGCTGGGCCATCGTCGGCTCGGGCACGAGGAACGCGCGGGCGATCTCGCCGGTCGTGAGTCCGCCGAGGGTCCGGAGCGTGAGCGCCACCCGCGCGTCCATCCGCAGCGCGGGGTGACAGCATGTGAAGATCAGTCGCAGCCGGTCGTCGGGGATGCCGCTCACGTCGTCCTCGTTCCCACCGAGTGCCTCGAGCTCCGAGATCCGTTGCAGCGCTCCGGTCTTGCGCCGCAGGTTCTCATCGCGCCGGAGCCGGTCGATCGCTCGCCGCTTGGCCGTCGTCGTGATCCACGCGCCCGGGTTCCGCGGGGTGCCGTCGCGCGGCCAGGTCTCGAGCGCTCGGACGAAGGCATCCTGCACGACCTCCTCGGCGAGGTCGAAATCTCGGAGCACGCGGATCAGGGTCGCGACCGCCCGGCCCTGCTCCTGCCGGAACAGGCGACCGACGACCTCGCGCGGGTGCTCGCTCAGGTGGCCTCGGGCATGTCGAAGTCCATCAGCGGCCGGACCTCGATCGAGCCGTTCACCGCGCCGGGGCATCGCGTGGCTGCCTCGATCGCCTGGTCGAGGTTCTCGCACTCGAGCAGGTAGTAGCCGCCGAGCTGTTCCTTCGTCTCCGCGAACGGCCCGTCGGTCGTCAGCGTCTCGCCGTTCCGGATGCGGACGGTCGTCGCGTGCTCGACGTCCTGGAGCGGGTCGCCCGCGAGCATCCACCCCTGCTGCTGGAGCCACCCCGCGTAGTCGGCCCAGCGCTGGAGCTCGGCCGCCTGCTCCTCGGGCCCGGCGTCCTGCGCCTGCATCGCGTCGCCGTAGATCAGGAGCATGTACTTCATGCCGTCGTCCTCCCCTCCGGGCAGCCGCTCGCCGCCGCTCACCCTAGACGACGAACGGTCGAACCGGTTCTCGACACCCGCCTGTTCCTCGCGGCGGTAGGCTGAGCGCGCCATGGCCGTCGAGATCGATCCGCTCGACTACCTCGAGGTCGATCGGCTCCTCTCCGAGGAGGAGCGCGCGATCCGGGACGCCGTGCGCGAGTTCGTCCGCGGCGAGATCCTGCCGGGGATCGAGGAGTGGTTCGAGAACGCGACGTTCCCGCGCGAGGTGGCGAAGGGGCTCGCGGACCTCGGACTCCTCGGCATGCACCTCACCGGGTACGAGTGCCTCGGGGCGAACGCGGTGGCGTACGGGCTCGCGTGTCTCGAGCTCGAGGCGGGCGACAGCGGCGCGCGCTCGTTCGTGAGTGTCCAGGGCTCGCTCTCCATGTTCCCCATCTGGAAGTTCGGGAGCGAGGAGCAGAAGCAGCGGTGGCTCCCGCCGATGGCACGGGGCGAGGTGATCGGGTGCTTCGGCCTGACGGAGCCCGACGCCGGGAGCGATCCCGCGCGCATGCGCACGCACGCGCGGCGGGACGGCTCGGACTGGATCGTGAGCGGGACGAAGATGTGGATCACGAACGGCGGGATCGCGGACGTGGCGATCGTGTGGGCGACGAGCGACGACGGCGTGCTCGGCTTCATCGTGCCGACGGACACGCCGGGGTTCTCGACCCAGGACATCCACCGCAAGCTCTCGCTCCGCGCGAGCGTGACCTCGGAGCTGATCCTCGACGAGGTGCGCCTGCCCGCCGATGCGCTCCTGCCCGGCGTCGTCGGGATGAAGGGACCGCTCTCGTGTCTCACCGAGGCGCGGTACGGGATCGTCTGGGGCGCGATGGGAGCGGCGCGCGCGTGTTTCGAGTCGGCGCTCGCATACTCGAAGGATCGTGTGCAGTGGGGCAGGCCGATCGGCGCGTTCCAGCTCACGCAGCGCAAGCTCGCGGACATGGCGCTCGAGATCAACAAGGGCATGTTGCTGGCGCTGCACCTCGGGCGGATGAAGGACGAGGGGCGGCTCGCGCCGCAGCACGTGAGCATGGGCAAGCTGAACAACGTGCGCGAGGCCCTGGAGATCGCGCGCGAGGCGCGCGGCATCCTCGGTGCGAACGGGATCACGCTCGAATACCCGGTGATCCGGCACATGA
>JBLNAW010000027.1:0-11090 GCA_050259555.1 Solirubrobacterales bacterium | reverse complement strand
AGCTCGACGCGAAGCTCCGCGACGTGAAGCGCGCGCTCGAGAAGCTCGACGAGGGCACGTACGGGGTGTGCGACGTCTGCGGCGAGCCGATCGCCTCCGAGCGCCTCGAGGCGATCTCGTGGGCCGTGCGTTGCGTCCGCGACGCCGCCGCGCGCTAAGGCTCAGGCGCGGGCCGCGCGGACGAGGCGTTTCACACGAGCCGGCGTGAGTCGCTCGGCGCCCTTCGCCGTGAGCCAGGCGAAGACCTCCGGGCGCATGCCGAGCGCCGTCACCGAGACGACGTCGCCAGAGCGCGCGAGCCCCGTCATGTGCTTGAGCGCCGAGAGCTCGTCGGGGAAGACGTCGATCTCCTCGGCTCCGCCGTCGAGCGCGCCCGTGCGGAGCCGTGCCACCACGTCGGCGCGCTCGCGCCCGCGCAGGTAGCCGAGCAGCTCCGCGATCGCGAGGTGGTCGGCCCCGCGCGCGGCCCGGTAGGCGAACGCGTGCGCGATGGTGTCGGTGCGATCGCCCGCGGCGCAGATCGCGAGCCAGATCTCGCGACCCTTGCGGCGCAGTCCTTGGCAGATCTCGACGAGGCCCGCCATCCCGGCCTCGTTGTGCGCGTAGTCGATCACGACGATACGGCCCTCGAGCTCGTACAGGTTCGCTCGGCCCGGGTTGCGCTCCTCGTCGAGGACGAACGTCTTGAGTCCTCGGACGATCGCGCGCTCGGGGAGGCCGACCGCGAGCGCCGCCGACGCAGCCCCGAGCGCGTTCCGCACGTTCGGCGTCGAGACGCCGGCGATCGTGACCGGCATGTCCTCCAGACGCAGGAGGGGCCGGGCGTCCCGGCCCTCGAGCACCGTGAGCCACCCGTCGAGCACGGTCGTCGCGCGCCCGCCCTCGCCGAGCGCCTCGCGAAGCGCAGGGTGGTCGGGATCGACCGAGCAGAGCCACGGGCGCCCGGTCGAGCCTCGGCGCATCGCGAGCACGCGGGGGTCGTCGGCGTTCAGGACGGTCCAGCCGTCGGGGCGGGTGATCTTCGTGACGCTCGCCTTCACCTCGGCGAGCTGGTCGATGGTGTCGATCCCCTGGAGGCCGAGGTGGTCTTCGGACACGTTCGTCACGACCGCGACGTCGTTGTGCAGGACGCCGATCCCACGCAGCAGGATCCCCCCGCGCGCGGTCTCGAGGACGGCGACGTCGGGCTCCTGCGCGAGCGCTCGCGCCGCGCCTCCGAACCCCGAGTAGTCGCCGGCCTCGACGAGCACGCCGTCGTCTCGATAGACGCCGTCCGTCGAGGAGTACGCGACCCGTTCGCCCGCGCTCCGCACGAGGTGCGCGAGGAGCCGCACCGTCGTGGTCTTGCCGTTCGTGCCGGTGACCTGGATCACGGGGATCGTCGGGTCGGGCACGCTTGGCTCGTCGCCGGGCTCGACCTCGCGGAGGCGCGCCGCCGCCGCTGAGATCGCGCGCTCGGGCGAGCGCCGGCCGTCGATGAGCGTCTCGAACAAGGCCGCGACTTCGAGACCGAGCGCCTCGGCCGAGCCCCGCCGTCGCCACGGGTACGCGACGACGATCTCGCCTTCGCGAGCGCCGGGGCGGGCGCGGACCGCGAGCCGCACGTCCGCCGCGGATGCCAACCGCCGGGTCAGGCTCGAGGCGACGCGGGCGACCGCCCGGCGGCGCTGCTCGGACCCCGGCCGTCCCGGGCGTCCGCCGTTGCCGCCGGCCGCGGCACGTGCGGCGAACCGCTCCTCGGACAGCGCGAGCCACCCGGGCACCGCGAGCGTGAGCTTGATCGCGGGCCGCGGGAAGTACAGGTTCGGGCCCTCGAGCACCCGGAGCTCGACGAGCGTGACCGGCGCCGCCATGCGGCAAGCCTAGTCAGACGGGGTCGCCGGCGCGGTACCGACGGAACGCCGGCACGCGCCACGCGACGAGCGCCGCGCCCGCGATGCAGAGCAGCCCGCCCGAGACCACCGATACGGTCGGCGTGAACGCCGCGGCGACGAGTCCGGCCTCGAGGTCCCCGAGCCTCGGCCCGCCGGTCACGACGAGGATGTGGATGCCCGAGATCCGTCCGCGCAGGCCGTCGGGGACCGTGAGCTGCAGGATCGTGGAGCGGAACACGGCCGAGATCACGTCGGCCGCCCCCGCGAGCGCGAGGAACGCGAGCCCGAGCCACAGCCGGTCGCCGACGAGGCCGAACGCCGCGATCCCCGCGCCCCAGATGATCACGGCCCAGACCACCGCCAGGCCCTGCCGGCGGACGTCCTTCACCCATCCCGTCGTGAGCGAGCCGAGCAGCGCCCCGGCCGCCGGCGCGGTGAACAGCAACCCGACGACGGCGGGCCCTGCGTGGAACCGCGTGACCGCGAGGAGCGTGAACAGCGCTCGAGGCATCCCGAACACCATCGCGACGATGTCGATCGCGAACGTGGACTGTAGGACGCGCCGTCCGCGCAGGTAGCCGAACCCCTCCTTCACGGCCGCCCATCCGCTCGTGGCGCCCTCGGCGCGCTCGGGCGGCAGCGGCCGGATCGAGAGCGCCACGGCGAGCATCACGCCGTAGGTCACGAGGTCGATGCCGTACGCCCACGAGAGGTTCGCCTTCGCGATCACGATCCCGGCGAGCGCCGGTCCGATGAGCCCGGTGGTGTTCCAGATGATCTGGTTCAGCGCGAGCGCCGAGGGCAGCAGCTCGATCCCAACGAGCCGGGGGGTCATGGCCGAGCGCGTGGGCCCTTCCACCGCCGAGACCATCCCGAGGATCGCGACGCCCGCGTAGACGAGCGCGACCGGCGGGTGCCCGTGGATCGCGCCGGCGAGCAGCAACGACGACGAGGCCATGTACCCCACCTGCGACCAGATCAGGAGCGTGCGCCGGTCGAACGCGTCGAGGATCGAGCCGCCGACGAGCGCCCCGATCACGAGCGCGACGAAGCCGACGAGCCCGATCATGCCGACCGCCACCGCCGAGCGCGTGAGGGTCGTCACCTGGTAGTAGGTCGCGACGAGCGTGAGCTGGTAGCCGAGCTCGCTCACGAGCAGCCCGCCCCAGATCACCCGGAAGTCACGCGAGACGCGAAGCGGCGTCACGTCGACCGCGATGCGGCTCAGCAGCGAGCGGCGAGGCGGTGCGCTCGGCGGCTCGGGTGCGCTCACGGCACCCGACGGTAGCAGCTGCCGGCTGTCGGCCGGAGGCTACGCGGAGACCATCGAGGAGAGAGCGAGGGTCATCGGCTCGCGCTGAAGTTCACTGTGCGCAGCACCTAACGCACCTCGGCCTCGGTCGCGTCCACGCCGGGGCCTCGGATGCAAACGTCCGGCTGGAACCTGTGGTTGTGGGCACGAGTGCGCACACACTCCCAGAGAGTCATGGAGTTCCCCGTGCCCCGAAGAACTAGAGACCCCGCGGCGCGCGCTGCGACGCCTCCCCCGCGGACCTCACTTCCATGTTCCAGACTCGACGTCGAACTGGTATTCCGCGCCGTCAGAGTCTGCCAGCGTGACGGACATGCCATCGGCCGCGACAATCCTCAGGAGACCATTCGCGCTTGGCGGCTCATACTCCGTAACCGTGCTCGTCCAAGACTGCGTGTCTTGGTCCAACACCACGACAACGCCCTGCTTTGGGTCGTCTCTGAGAGCGCCAGCATAGACGACAACATTGTGAAGCTTGAACGGAGTCCGGTACGAATTGACGAAGGCGTACGATGCGTTTGGGAACTCGGTGTCGTCAACGATCTCGGGCTTCTCGAAGAGTGGTGCCGGCGGGCCAACAGTGTCTGAGGTCGCATCTGGGTACTGCGGTGCGGGATTCGCCAGCCCTTCTCGGTAGAGATCCTCATAGTGCTTGTCGATCGCCGCCTGCCGGTCGGCGACCTGTTGATCCGTGGGCTCGTCCTGGTACCCGGACGAGTAGGCGGCGACAGCGGTCACCAACATCAAGATGGCGGCCGAGATGGGGATGAGGGTCTTGAGGCTAGTGCGTCGGCGAGTCTCCACAACCGCCTCCTAGTCGAAGATGATCAGCGAGGACCAGCGGATTGCATCCACCGTTAGCGGGTCTCCGTTGATTCGGCTGTCCAGCTGATTCCACGCCTGAGCGGGAGTGTTCTCGCCGGACACGTCTTCGGCGAGGGCCGAGACGAAGTTCATCTTGCCAGCGGCGGGATGGATGTCCGTCCCGTATCGATCGAGTGCGTACCACTGATTCGCTTGGGCGCCGCTTGTCAGGTAGATCTCAGGCGCTGGATTCGACACACCCGAGCCCCACGAGATGTACCAAACGTCTGAGCTATCCCACGCGGGATACGCGGTAGTGCCACAGGCAGACGTTGGACCTCCGACGACCTGGGTGCATCCCGCCGCGCCGCCATAGTCGAACAAGTTCCAGTTGTTGATGTTCGCCGCAAAGCCATTGACCCACGTGCGTGTCTTGCCAGGACTCGCGAACGCGAGCTCCATGTCGCTGGCCCCACTGAATGAGACGCGACTCGAATAGCCTCCCGCCGCCCATGAGTTCAGATTGTTGACGAGCCCAGCCCACGCCGCGGCATGTTCGGTGATGTGGGCGTCCGTCCACCCCTGGATAAGGTCATTGCTCGTACCAACAGAGATCTTCGCCGTAGCTCCGGACGTGTTGATGTTGTTGTAGTACCCGAGCGCGAAGCTCCTCGCAGCCGTGTAGATCGTGCTCGTCGTCGCATCCGTCGCACTGAAGCACGTGGCACCGTAGCTGCCCGCCCCGAACCGGACCGGGGCCCCGAAGTCGAGGATGGTCAGAGAATCCGTGGGCCTCGTCCCAGCGTCGACGGCGCCGGCGAGATTCCTCCCGAGCGTCGTCATGTGTCCGCTGAGTCCACAGCCTGAACTGATGTACCGCGAATACGCCCAGTTGGGGGGAGTCCCGGCGCGTGCCGGTGCCGCGACCACTACCATCGAAGCTGCTGCAATACAGACAACCCCGACGGTGCTCCACAAGCTCTGCCATGCCGACCGTTCTTCACGGTTCCCCTCTGCGCCGGACGGTTCCAGTGGCTCCCTACGCTAACCTCTGAGACCCGGGGCTGGAACCCGCCATTCGAACTACAGTGATGTAGCGCGGGATTCCTTCTACCCGAAGTGACCCCCGCCAAGAGCCACCCCGCGCATCACGCCGCTGCCGTTCAGCGGATGAGCGCTAGAAGCGTCCTACTCCTCGCCTCGGCGGGCGGTAGCAGGCTATGCACGCCGCGCGAGTCAAGGCCAGGACGGCTGACTTGCTCGGGCTACCCGACCGAGCCGATCGCCTCCTCGAGCACGTTCAGGCCGTCCTCGAGCAGAGCCTCCTCGATGTTGATCGGCGGAAGGAGTCGCACCACGTTGCCGTAGGTGCCCGCGGTGAGGATCACGACGCCGTTCTCGAGGCACGTCCGGGCGATCGCACCCATCTTGTCGGCCGCGAGCGGCTCCTTGGTCGCACGGTCGGCCACCATCTCGAGCGCCCACATCGCGCCGCGGCCGCGGACGTCGCCGACGATCGAGTGCTTCGCCTTCATCTCCTCGAACCGCTTCGCGACGAGCTCGCCCGTGTGGCGCGCGGCCGAGAGCAGGTCCTCGCGCTCGATCTTGTCGAGCACCGCGAGCGCCGCGGCGGCCGCGACGGGGTTCCCGCCGTACGTGCCGCCCAGGCCGCCGACGTGGACCGAGTCCATCAGCTCGGCGCGGCCGGTGATCGCGCTGATCGGCATCCCGCCGCCGAGCGACTTCGCGCTCGTGACGATGTCGGGCACGACGCCCTCGTCCTCGATCGCGAACCAGCGGCCGGCGCGGCCCATGCCCGCTTGGATCTCGTCCGAGATGAACACGATGCCGTTCGCCTGGCAGAACTCGGCGAGGCCCTTGAGGAAGCCGGGCGCCGGCACGATGAACCCGCCCTCGCCCTGGATCGGCTCCACGATGACGGCGGCGATGTTCTCGACGCCGATGTGCTTCCTCATCTCGTCGGTGGCGTAGTCGAGCGCCTCGGCGGCGCACGTCTCGGGGCCGCCCGGCCAACGGTAGGGGTACGCGAACGGCAGGCGGTAGATCTCGGGCGCGAACGGTCCCATGCCCTGCTTGTAGGGCATGACCTTCGCGGTGAGGGTCATCGCGAGGAGCGTGCGTCCGTGGAACGCGTGGTCGAACGTGACGATCGCCTGACGCTTCGTCGCGTAGCGCGCGATCTTCACCGCGTTCTCGACGGCCTCGGCACCTGAGTTCGCGAACATCGTGCGCTTCTCGAAGTCGCCGGGCGTGAGCGCGTTCAAGCGCTCGGCGAGCGCGATGTACGGCTCGTTCGCCGTCACGTGGAAGCACGAGTGCGTGTCGAGCTCGAGCTGCTCCTGTGCGGCCTTCACGACCTCGGGCGCGGTGTGGCCGACGTTCAGCACGGCGATGCCGGTCGCGAAGTCGATGAGGCGGTTCCCGTCGACGTCCTCGATGATCGCGCCCGAGGCGCGGGCGGTGACGACGGGATGGATGCTCGCGACGCCGGGTGGGATCGCGGCCTTGCGGCGCTCGAACAGCTCGCGCGACCTCGGGCCGGGGATCTCGGTGATGAGCTTGCGCTCCTGCGGGATGTCCACGGTGGTCCTCCTGTTCTCCGCACGCGGCGGCTGCGACCGCGGCGTGGCCACCCCGAGTCTCGTCGGGCCCTGCGGCGGTGTCAGGAGGTTCGCCGACCAAGCGCGCCGGGACCCTTTGTACGGCCCGTCCATGATGTGGCGCAGCGGGCCCGACCGGTGCCCGTCGTTTGTACGGCCCGTACAATCTCGACGTGGCCCTCACGATCCGGGACATCCTCAACGCGCCCGGCCTCTCCCTGCGCCTCGTCGCCGGCGAGATCAACGTCACGCGCCCCGTGCGCTGGGTGCACGCGAGCGAGCTGGAGGACCCGACGCCCTGGTTGAAAGGCGGCGAGCTCCTGCTCACGACCGGGCGGGGGATCGGGGACACCGGCGCGAAGCAGCGGGCCTACATCCAGCGCCTGTCCGACGCCGGGCTCGCCGGACTCGGGTTCGGTCTGGGGTTCGGGCACGAGAAGGTGCCGAAGCCGCTGATCACCGCCGCCGAGCAGGCCGGCTTCCCGCTCTTCGAGGTCCCGTACCCGGTGCCGTTCATCGCGATCACCGAGGTGGTGTCCACGCGGCTCCTCGCCGAGCAGTACGAGATGCTCCAGCGGGCCGTCGACGCCGAGCACGTGCTCACGCGAGCCGTGATGGAGGGCGGCGGGGCCGACGGCATCGCCGCCTCGCTCGCGAAGGTGACCGGCGGGTGGGCGTTGCTCCTCGACCTGCACGGCCTGCCGATCGCGGCGACCTCGCCGACCGCTCGCCAACGCGCCCCGCGCGTGTGGGAGGAGCTCCGGGGCTCGCGGCCCGAGGGGACGGGCTTCAGCCTCACGCTCGTCGACCGCGGTCACCACATCTGGATCCAGCCGGTCGGCGCGCAGGGACGGGTCGAGGCGTTCCTCGCCGTCGGCAAGCCCGAGGCCCTCACGCCGATGGATCGCATCGTCGCCGGGCACGCGCTCTCGTTGTTCGCGATCGAGCTCGCGAAGTCCCGCGCGGTCGCCGAGGCCGAGCGCCGCCTCCAGGGGGACTTCTTCGACGCGCTCGCCGGGGGCGCGCTCCCGCCGCAGGAAGCTGTGCGCGGGCTCCAGCGGTTCGGGTTCGACCGCGAGGCGCCGCTCGTGGTCGCCGCGATCGAGAGCGGGAACGGCCGGTCGCCCGACGAGCTCGCGTACGCGGCCGAGGACCACCTCTCGCGGGGCGGCGGCGCGTACCTCATCTCGCGGAGCGACGCCGGCATCCACGTGCTCCTGCCGGCCTCGCCGAGCCCCGAGCTCGGCGGCCTGCGGGTCTCGATCGCCGAGCGGACCGGCGGCGACGTCCGGCTCGGCTCGGGCGGGACCGCCGAGGCCGAGCAGGTGGGGCGGAGCCTGCGCGAGGCACGCTACGCGCTCCAGGTCTGCCGGCTCGAGGGCTGGGACTCGGCAGGGTTCGAGGATCTCGGCACGTACCGGCTGCTGCTCTCGATGGCCGACCCCGACGCGCTCCGCGCGTTCGCCGACGCGATGCTGAAGCCGCTCGACGAGTACGACCGCGAGCAGGGCGGCGAGCTCACCGGCAGCCTCCGAGCGTTCCTCCAGCACAACGCGCGATGGGAGACCGCGGCGGCTGAGCTGTTCGTGCACCGCCACACGCTGCGCTACCGGATGCGCAAGGTCGAGGAGCTCACCGGCCGCGACCTGTCCTCGAGCTTCGACCGCATGGAGTTCTGGCTCGCGCTGCGCGCCCGCGAGCTCCTCGCGTCCGAGACCGAGGGCTGAGCCCGGCTACTCCTGCAGGCCGCCCATCACCGCGCCGTGCCAGGGCTTGTCGGCCTTGCCGGTGATGTCGGCCATCACGTGGCGGACGGTCGTGAACTCCTCGATCGCGTACATCGACATGTCCTTGCCGAACCCCGACTCCTTCACGCCGCCGTGCGGCATCTCGGACACGATCGGGATGTGCTCATTGATCCACGTGTTCCCGAACTCGAGGCGCCGAGATGCATCCATCGCGCGGTAGATGTTGCGGGTCCAGACCGAGCTCGACAGGCCGTAGACGACGTCGTTCGACATCGTGATCGCATCCTCGTCCTCTCGGAACGGCAGGACGACGAGCACCGGGCCGAAGAGCTCGCGCTGGACGATCTCGGAGTCCTGCGCGATGTCGGTGACGACCGTGGGCTCGTAGTACGAGCCGTTCTCGGTGCCGGGGCGGCTCGAGAACTCGCCGCCGGTCACGATCTTCGCGCCGTACCCGCGCGCGCGCTCGACGAAGCCGTGCACGCCGTCCCGCTGGGCCATCGTGATGAGCGGCCCCATGTCGGTCGCGGGGTCGAGCGTCGGCCCGACGTTCAGCTCGCGCGCGAGATCCGCGACGCCCGCCACGAAGTCCGCGTAGAGGGGCTCCTGCACGTACGCGCGTGTGGCGGCCGTGCAGTCCTGGCCGCAGTTGATGTACGCGCCGGCGACGGCGCCCCGGACGGCGGCCTCGAGGTCGGCGTCGTCGAACACGATGAACGGCGCCTTCCCGCCGAGCTCGAGGTGCAACCGCTTCACGCCCTCGGCCGCCGACTTCATCACGAGCTTGCCGGTCTCGGTGTCGCCGGTGAGGCACACCATCCGCACGTCGGGGTGCTGGATCAGCGGGGTGCCGATCTCGGCGCCGCGGCCCGTGACCACGTTGAGCACGCCGGGCGGCAGCCCGGCCTCGGCACAGAGCTCGGCGAGCTCGAACGCCGAGAGCGGCGTCTCCTTCGCCGGCTTCATGACGACCGTGTTGCCGGCCGCCATCGCCGGGAAGATCTTCCAGACCTCGATCTGGAACGGGTAGTTCCACGGGCAGATCGCCGCGACCACGCCGAGCGGGTCGCGGCGCAGGTAGCTCAGGTGGTCGGCGGAGTACTCCCCGGCGGCCTTGCCCTCGAGCAGACGGGCCGCGCCCCCGAAGAACCGGACGTTGTCCGCGCCGAACGGCACGTCGAAGTTCGAGGTCAGCTTGATCGGCTTGCCGGCGTCGATCGACTCCACCTTCGAGAGCTCCATCAGGCGCTCCTCGATAAGGTCGGCGACCTTCAGGAGCACCCGCGCCCGATCGGCCGGCGGGATGCGGCTCCAGCGGCCGTCGCGGAAGGCCTCGCCGGCCGCGTCGACGGCCCGGGTCACGTCCACCGAGGTCGCGGCGGCGGTCGTGGCCACCTGCTCGCCGGTGGACGGGTCGATGACCGGGATGCGGTCCTCGGTCGAGGCCTTCACCCAGGCCCCGTCGATGTACAGGTCGTATGCCTCGCGCACGTCGGACCCCTTTCGGACTCGGCACGGCGTTCTGGGCCGAAGGCTAGGCGGCCGGCGCCTCGCCGGACAAGGGTCCGACCGGTACAAGCATGTGCAGACCTGCGTCCCAGGCGGACAGTCCCGGCACGCGGCGACGTTCCGTACAGCGCCCTGACCGCGGGGGGCCGGAACGTCGATTGGCCTTCGAACGAGCACAGGCGAGATACTTGCGCGGACAGGCGTGTCCGACCCTGCGCGGGTCCCGTCATGAAGGGGAGGTCTGCATGGCCGACATGAAGACGTGGGGGATGTACATCGGCGGCGAGTGGGTCGAGTCCGGCGGCGGCGAGACCGAGCCGAACATCAACCCCTCGAACGGAGAGGCGGCCGACCACGTCCAGATCGGCACCCGCGAGGACGCGGACCGAGCCGTCGACGCCGCGCAGAAGGCCTACGACGAGGTCTGGTTCGACACACCGGCGAAGGAGCGCTCGGCGATGATGTTCGCGCTCGCCGACGCGATGGATGCCGACGCCGAGACGCTCGCGAAGCTGGAGGCCGAGGACGTCGGCAAGCCGATCTCGGTCTCGAGCGCCGACATCCCGTTCATCACCGACAACCTGCGGTTCTTCGCCGGCGCCGCACGGCACCTCGAGGGCAAGTCCTCGGGGGAGTACGAGAAGGGCTTCACGAGCATCATCCGGCGTGAGCCCCTCGGCGTGACCGCCGGCATCTGCCCTTGGAACTACCCCCTCATGATGTCGATCTGGAAGGTCGGCCCCGCGCTCGCGGCCGGCAACACCTCCGTCATCAAGCCGGCCGAGATCACTCCGCGTACGGCGCTCCGCCTGGCCGAGCTGTCCGAGGGCATCCTGCCGCCCGGCGTGCTGAACATCGTGACCGGCCGCGGCTCGGTGGTCGGCGATGAGCTCGTGAAGAACACGAAGGTGCGACTCGTCTCGGTCACGGGTGATACCGCGACCGGCAAGGTCATCGCCGCGAACGCCGCCGCCTCGAACGTGAAGCGCGCGCACCTCGAGCTCGGAGGCAAGGCCCCGGTGGTGGTGTTCGACGACGCCGATCTGGACAAGGTCGTCGAGACCCTGAAGTTCGCCGGCTACACGAACACCGGACAGGACTGCACCGCATCGTGCCGCGTGATCGCCGGTCCCGGCGTGTACGAGGACCTGCTCTCGGCGCTCGTGCCGACGGTCGAGTCGATCGTGGTCGGCCCGATCATGGACGAGTCCGTCGAGATGGG
>JBLNAW010000026.1:0-4471 GCA_050259555.1 Solirubrobacterales bacterium | reverse complement strand
TGTACCCCGTCCTTCCGTTGTTCATCACCGGAGTGCTCGGCGCGCCGCCGTCGGTGGTCGGCCTCGTCGAGGGGATGGCCGAGGGCACGGCCTCGATCGTCAAGGCGGTGTCCGGGTGGCTGGCCGATCGCTGGCGCCGCAAGCCCCTGATCGCCGCCGGCTACGGGCTCTCGTCGGTCGCCAAGCTCCTGATCGGGTTCGCGACGGCCTGGCCGCTGGTACTCGTGGCGAGGATCGTCGACCGCACCGGCAAGGGGATCCGCGGCGCACCGCGAGATGCGCTGATCGCCGACGACACGCCGCAGGCCGACCGAGGGCGGGCCTTCGGGTTCCATCGAGCGGCGGACACGTTCGGCGCGGTGGTCGGGCCGCTCCTCGGACTCGGGCTCTACTACGCGCTCGACCGCCGGATGCGGCCACTCTTCTTCATCGCGTTCATCCCGGCCGCGATGAGCGTCGCGCTCATCGTGTTCGTGCGCGAGCGCCCCAGACCACACGGAGACCGCGCCCTCCCCGAGTCGCGGCCAGGCCCTCGGCTCCCGCCCGCCTACCGACGCGTGGTGGCGTTCCTCACGGTGTTCGGGCTCGTGAACTTCACCGACGCCCTGCTGCTGCTCCGCGCGAAGGAGCTCGGACTCGGGTTCGCCGGCGTGGTCCTCGCGTACGCCCTGTACAACGTGACGTACTCCCTGCTCTCGTACCCGGCGGGCGTGTGGTCCGACCGGTTGCCACGGCGAAGGGTGTTCGCGGCGGGGATCGCGGTGTTCGCGGTGGCCTACCTGGGCCTCGGCATCGTGACCTCGGCGGCGTGGGTGTGGGTACTGCTCCCGGTCTACGGGGCGTACACGGCGCTCACCGACGGGGTGAGCCGGGCCTGGGTCGCGGACCTCGCGCCGGAGGCGACCGGGACCGGGCTCGGGACCTATGCGGGTCTCAGCGGGGCGGCCTCGGTCGTGGCCGGGGTGTGGGCCGGCCTCGCGTGGGGCGCCGCGGGACGGCTCCCGCTCGTGATATCGGGATCGGTCGCCGCCGTGCTCGCGGTGATCTTGTGGACCATGGGCGCCCGGCTGGAGCGAGCGGGCTCGACGGGCTGACGCTCCAACGGCGCGCCCAGCGGCGCCATCCCGCTGGACCGCGTGCGCCGGGACGCTCGTCGCGCGGACCGCTTGGGTTTCGGTCCTTCCGCTGTGGGTAAGACCCCCCCTCGATTGCCCCGACGACGAGAGGTCACCGAGATGACGAGGTACATGTGCGCCCACCCGGTCCATCGGCTCGGGTCAGGACCGGACACCGTCGACGTCACTGCCCAGGTACGGCTCGAGCGCAACCTCCTGCCCCGGCCCCCTGCGTACCTGGCCATCACCGAGGACGTCATCGACATGACGATGCGGTTGGACGACGGTCCCGAACGGCGGATCGCGCTCGAGCGCCTCATCTCCGGTGAGGCCGAGCCGCAGGATCTGCCGGTCGCCCTGATGTCCCGGCGCTCGGTGGACCGGCTCCCGGGCCGGTACGAGCTCGACGGCCTGCGCGCCGAGGAGCCCGAGGTCGAACGCATCGTGTCGCACGAGGGCCCCATCTCCGTGCCGGTGGTCGCCGGCGGCGACGACGTGGTCGTGATCCCGGATGAGCTCGACGAGGTCCCCGCAGCGATGACTGGCGGAGCGCCGACCGCGGTGCTCTCGCGGCTCCGTCAACGAGCGCCGAGCGTCGTCCCTCAGGGCGTGTTCATGCTGAGCGACCTCGCCGCCAACCTCGCGATCGCCGAGCGCTCCGAGCCCGCGCTGATCGACGCGATCCGCAGCACGCCGGCGACCGACGGGGGAGCCGTCCACACCGACCCCTGGCGTGTGGTCATCACCTGCCCGCGGGCGGAAGGCACGCCCCCCGTCACCCACGACGTGGTCTTCACCGGACCCGGGGAACTCGAGGCGGCCGTCGCCTATGGGACCCCCGTGGGCACGTGGGACGCGGAGGTCGAGACCGCCGCGCTGCTCGACATGGCCCCGAGCGCCGAGACGTCCCGTCTCGAGCGGCGGGTGGGGATGCTGCTCGGCGCCGAGGTGACCGTCCTGCTCGCGCTGGTTGCGTTCGGCTGGGCGAGCGGCGGGCTTGCACTCGCGGCTCGCGAAACGCCGGCTTGGCTCGCCTTCGGGCTGTTGCTCGCTGGCACGGCGATCGCGTTCGCGGCGGTTCCGTTGTTCGCCTCGCACGATCCGTCGGCGAACATGAACGACACCTACGTGCTCGAGGTCCTCTCCGAGAGCCGCGTGAGCCTCCTGCGCGTCGCCGCGGCGATCTCTGCGACCTTCTTCGGGTTCGCCCTACTGACCGGCGTGGTCCCGCCGGCCGTCGCCGAGACCCGAGCCGTGCCCGCCGCGATCGTGACCTTCGACACCTCGACCCGTCCGATCACCGCGACGACCCGGGTGAAGGCGTCCGGATACGGCGCTGACGACGCGCTGAACGTCACGATGCGCGAGTACACGAGCGCTGCCGACGGCACCGGCACGCTGATCGGTCAGGTCACGCGGCACGGCACCGCCTCGGGCATGGTCTCGGTCTCCGAGACCTTCGCCGTGGACGCGAACGCCGCGTACATCTCGGTCTTCGTGTCCGACGCCGGCTCACCGGGTACCGAGTGCAGCCCGAGCGTCACCGGCGCGCCGGGGTGCACCGTGCTGGCGGCTCCGCAGTTCACGCCGACGACGCCGCGCATGACGACGATCGTCGCCCCGACCACCATCACGCAGACGTCGACATCACCTTCACCTTCACCTTCGGCACCGACATCCTCGGGTACGCCGAGCCCGACCGCGTCGACCAACTGAGGGGGACACATGGACCGAGCAACGTGGGACCGGATCGTGAGCGGAGCGGGGATCATCATCGCCGTCGTGTTGATCCTGGGCGGCATCGCCGCGATCTACGGAGGGACGTTCGGACGGGACAACGTCCGGGAGCGGCTCGCTCCCGAGAACATCAGCTTCCCGCCGCTGTCGGCGATGACCCCGCAGGAGCGGACCGAGGTCGGCGATTTCGCCGGTGAGCGCGTCGACACGGGCCCTGAGGCCGAGGCGTTCTCCCGCTACATCGGTGGTCACCTCGCACAGGTGAACGACGGGAAGACGTACTCGGAGACGAGCGCGGCGGCACGCGCCGAGGGCCTCGACCCCCAGGTCGCCGCCGAGCTTCAGGCGAAGGCCGACACGTTGTTCCGAGGAGAGACGCTCCGTTCGATCCTGCTCAACGCCTACGGCTGGTGGACGATCGCGACGCTCGCGATGGCGGTCGGGATCGGGATGGTCCTCGCGGGTCTCCTGCTCGCGATCCTCGCGTTCCTAGGGTTCCGCCACGCCAACCGCCAGCGCCGTGACGCGTACCTCGCCTCCATCGGCGGCAACGAGATCGAGCCCGAGGAGCGGGTCGCGTGAGGGCCTGAGCGTCGAGACGCAGGGCGTCTGCCACGCGGACTAGCCGCATCGCCCTCGCCGCCGCTCCCGGTTGAGCAAGGCGGAACGTGAGAAACCGCCGGGGCCCGAGGGCTCCAGCGGCTTGTCACCGCGAAACATATCGGTGCGTCACGCTCGCCGTCAAATCGGGGAGGCGTTCTTGTCGTTCTTTCCGCGTCCGTCTCGTGCCGGCCGGTCGTCCGGTGGGAGTCATCCGGCCGAGAGGAGGCGCAGGAGCTCGGTCGTCGTCCTCCAGTTCCGGATCGTCATGCTCCGGTAGATGGGAAGCGAGACGATCTTCGCCATCCTGCTCTGCGAGGCGCGGGCGATCAGCCGTTCGAAGTACAGGACTCGGGGACCCACCCAGACGTGATCGACGCCCTCCCTCGTCGAAACCTGCTCGATCGCCGCCCTCGGCGTCAGGGGGTGCTTCAGGAAGACGACGTCGCATCGGTATCGCCGCGGGTCGCTGCCGAACCCTTCCGGCGCCTCGTCGAGGATCGCCTGCATCTGCGCGCGGCTGCGGATCACCACGCTCGCCTCGTAGCTGAAGCTCGCGGCGAGCATGCGTTCGATGCGCTCGGTCAGGCGCGCGATGCCCGAGTCGCGCGACCCGAACAGCACGTTGCCGCTCTGGATGTACGTGGCCACGTCCTCGAACCTGTCCCGCTCGAAGCACGCCCTCAGGTCGGCCATCTTGATCGAGTTCTTGCCGCCGACGTTGATCCCTCGGAGGAGGGCGACGTATCGGGTCATGGACTCGACAGCCTATCCCGACCTTCGTTTCGAGCACGGAGGGGTAGGTTGGAGCGATTCGACCCGAAGGAGGGAGCCGATGGCGACCAGGCTGGATCCGTACCTGAGCTTCCGCGACGAGACCCGTGAGGCGATGGAGTTCTACCGAGGCGTGTTCGGCGGCACCCTGACCCTCAACACCTTCGCGGACTTCCACGCGTCGCCGGACCACAGCGAAGACGACAAGATCATGCACGCGATCCTCGAGGTCCCGAGCGGTATCA
>JBLNAW010000025.1:0-6111 GCA_050259555.1 Solirubrobacterales bacterium | reverse complement strand
GAGGCCGCGCTCATCCAGCTCGACATGTCCGAGTACATGGAGAAGCACACGGTCAGCCGACTCATCGGCTCGCCACCTGGCTACGTCGGGTATGAAGAGGGCGGCCAGCTCACGGAAGCCGTGCGCCGCAAGCCGTTCAGCGTGATCTTGTTCGACGAGATCGAGAAGGCCCACCCGGACGTGTTCAACACGCTCCTGCAGATCCTCGAGGACGGGCGCCTGACCGACTCGCAGGGTCACCAGGTGGACTTCAAGAACACGATCATCATCATGACCTCGAACCTCGGGACCCGGGACATCCAGAAGGGCCCCGGCATCGGGTTCGCCGCGCACCCGAACGAGGAGATGACCTACACGAAGATGCGGGACCGCGTGACCGAGGAGCTCAAGAAGAGCTTCCGGCCCGAGTTCCTGAACCGTATCGACGAGGTGATCGTGTTCCGCTCGCTCACGCCCGAGGACGTGAAGGAGATCGTCGACCTCATGATGAAGCGGGTCCGCGAGCAGTTGAAGGCCAAGGACCTCGACGTCGAGCTCACCGACGCCGCGAAGACGCTCCTTGCGGAGAAGGGGTACGACCTGGCGCTCGGCGCGCGTCCGCTCCGGCGGACGATCCAGCGCATGGTCGAGGACCCGCTCTCCGAGAAGCTCCTGTGGAAGGAGTTCCGCGCGGGCCAGACGATCATCGTGGACGCTCGCGACGGCGAGATCGTGTTCGAGAGCGCCGAGATCCCGCCGGACGTCCCACCGGTGGAGCTCGCGGGCTCGAGCGAGAGCTAGCTTCCGCGGACGTGCCGCCCGGGTCGGTGAGCCCGTGCGGCCGCAAGACCGAGAGGCCCAGCAGCCGGGAGGTTGCTGGGCCTTCCGGTATCCGGGTTCTCAGAGACCTCGACCTACCGTAGCCTGCTGCGATGGAAGCGCCTCCGGAGGCTTGGGCCGTCGAGACGTCGAAGGACGGCGAGCGCTGGCGCTTCTACGGGAAGGCGTGGAAATGGCCGGAGGAGCGGGTACTGCTCCACGCCGCACCCCGATTCGTCCGTTTCCGGCAGATCGCCCCCGTCGAGCAGTCGGAGTGGTGCGAGCCCCTCGAGGGCGACGGCGACACGCCGATGACGCTGCTCGGCATGGAGCGGCGCGAGCGCGAGGACCTGGGGCCGGGGCAGGAGCACCTCGGACTCCCGGTGCTCCTGCCCGGCGGAGAGGCCGGCCGCCTCCTGCGGTTCGAGCGAGGCGGCGACGGCCGGACCTGGACCTACGCGCTCGAGTTCCGAGGTCCCTAGACCAGGCCGCGCAGCTCCTCGGGGACGAGGTCCGCGAGGGTCCAGGCCGTCCAGAGGTCGCGCGCGAGCCGAACCGGGTTCGAGCGCACGCCGAACCGCTCGAAGTGCTCGCAGATCCGGCGAACGTCGCGCTCGAGCAGGTCCTCGGCGTGCCGGTTCTTGCGGGGGTCCACCGCCTGTGGCAGGTCGATGACGGTGGCCTTCCCCTCCCAGACGAGCACGTTGAACGCCGAGAGGTCCCCGTGGATCACGTTCCGGTACAGGAAGCGCTCGACCTGGCCCATCAGCTGGTCGAACAGGTGCCGAGCCTCGACAGGGTCCGGTCGGTGCCGGTGGAGCTGCGGCGCCGCTTGGGCTTCATCGCCGACGTACGACATGAGGATCGCGTCGTCGGTCGCGGAGATGGGCCTCGGAACGGCTGCTCCCGCCTCGAAGAGCAGTCGGAGCATCTCCCACTCGCGGTGGACCCAGATCGCGCCCTGGACCTCGCGGCCGAAGCGCGTCTTCTTCTCGAGCGCGACACGGACCCTCCGCTCCTTGATCCACTCGCCGTCCCGGTAGATCGACTCGTCGCGGAAGTCCCGCCGTTCGAGCGGGTGGTAGAGCTTCAGCGCGACGAGGTCCTCTCCGGTGAGCGATCGGTTCGCTCGGCAGAGATGGACGGAGGCCTCCTTGCCGCTCTTGATCGGGCGCAGCACCTGCGTGATGAGTCCCTCGCCGCGGAAGTGCTCGATCGTGCTGTCGTGCATGTCGGTTGGTGACAACGTGGTGTCCTTCCTTCAGGTCGTAGGTTCGTGTTCGGGAGCGAGACGTGCACGGGCGCGGTCATCGGCACCTCCTTCGGGATGGTGGGCTCGGCGAGGCCGAGGGCCCGGGGAACGAGAAGAGCCGCCTCCCTCGAGGCGGCTCACGCGGTGCGACCGGCTACGGTCGCGTCAGCGAACGCTCCTCGAGGGATGCGGCACCACGAGCCAGGTTTCGGCCATCGAACATCCCTCCTTCCGAGCGTTGCGATCGTCCGGACGAGTCGAGCCGCTCAGGCCGGCAGCGCGCGGACCTCGGCGGCCGTGAGCTTGCGGGTCGTGGGTGACAGGCGAAGGCCGGCCATCCGCACGGACCCCGGAACCCAGACATCGTTCTGGAGGATCTCGACGCCGATCCCGCTCTCGTCGGTTACCGAGATACGCAGGGTTCGGCCTTGTTCGGTGCGGTAGACACCAGACCCCATAGGTCCACTTTACGCGATGCGTCGACATCGCGCGCTCGGGCCGTGTCGCACCCCCCTGCTAGGTTCGCGCGATGGGCAAGGTACGGACGCTCCTCGCGTGCTCGTCGTGCGGGCAACAGCTCGCGCAGTGGGCCGGGCGGTGCCCGGGGTGTGGTGCCTGGGGGACGATCGAGGAGCGGGCCGGCGGCACGGCACCCTCTCCGGTGGGCCTCCAGACGCTCGAGCACGACGGCGTGGTCGAGCGAGGGGTCCCCACCGGGTTCGCGGGGATGGATCGCGTCCTCGGAGGCGGGCTCGTCCCGGCGTCCGTCGCCCTGCTGGCCGGCGAGCCCGGCATCGGCAAGTCGACCCTTCTCCTCCAGTTGGTGGCGAACCTGTCGGCTGCCGGGCTGTCCTGCCTGCTCGCCTCGGGCGAGGAGTCCCGTGCGCAGGTGGCGGCACGGGCTCGGCGGCTCGGGGTCTCCGGCGATGCCGTGTCGTTCGTGCCCGGGCGCGAGCTCGGCGCGGTGCTGGACGCCGCCCGGGCGAGTCGCCCGTTCCTGCTCGCCGTCGACTCGATCCAGACCCTACGAGACCCCGACGCCGGTCAGGTGCCCGGCGGACCCGCGCAGGTCCGATCCTGTGCCGACGCCCTGATCGGCCTCGCGAAGGCGCAGGGCTTCGCCGTGGTGCTCACGGGGCACGTCACGAAGGACGGCGACCTCGCCGGGCCGCGTACGCTCGAGCACGCGGTGGACGTCGTCCTCACCTTCGACGGGGACGCTCGGTCGGGCCTTCGGATGCTCACCGGCGGCAAGAACCGCTTCGGGGCCGAGGGCGAGGTGGCCTGGTTCGAGATGACCGCGGCGGGACTCGTCGAGATCGATCCGACCGCGCTCCTCGTCTCGGGCCAGGGCGAGCCGGGAGCGGCGACGGCCCTCCCTCAGGCCGGGCGCCGGGCGCTCGCGGTCGAGGTCCAGGCGCTGGTCGCCCCCACGGAGGGTCCGCCGCGGCGCCAGGTGACGGGGCTCGACGCTCGTCGGTTCCAACTGGTGGCGGCCGTGCTCGAGCGGGCCGGGGTCCGGCTGGGGCGAGCGGATCTGTTCGGGGCGTCCTCAGGAGGCGTGCGGATCGACGATCCGGCCTGCGACCTCGCGGTGGCTGCCGCCCTAGCCTCCGCGGCCACCGGGCTCGCGCCGCCGCCGGGTACCGCCTTCATCGGCGAGGTGAGCCTCACGGGGCTCGTTCGCTCGGCGCCGGCGATGGGACCGCGGCTCGCGGCCGCCCGAGCGGCGGGAGTGGGGACCGTCTTCGGGCCATCGGCCGGCGGTGGGGAAGCGGGCATCCGGGTGGTCCCGGTCCGCAATGTCGGCGAGGCCCTGACCTGGGCATCTCGTCGTGGCAACGGCCGTCCGACCTAGGCCGCACAGACCCGCGCTCCGGTCCGAAATGGGCCTCTGACCAGGGGTTTCGGTTTGCGGGCCGAAGAGGCCCCGTGTTACCCTGTCTATCGGTTCAACCCGCCACCCAACCATCCCGAGGGGGAATCGTGTTCCGTAAGGGCGACACGGTTGTGCATCCGGAGCATGGCGCCGCAGTCATCGAGGAGCTGTGCGAGCGTGAGTTCCTGGGGGAGAAGCGCAAGTACTTCAAGCTCCGGGTCTCGTACGGGGACCTCACCCTCATGATCCCGGTCGAGAGCACCGAGGAGGTCGGCCTCCGCCAGGTCGTGAGCAAGAACGAGGTGAAGAAGGTCCTCAACGTCCTGCGCGAAGACGAGTCGAAGATGGCCGCCAACTGGAGCCGCCGCTTCAAGAACAACATCGAGAAGCTGCGCTCGGGTGACATCTACCAGGTCGCCGAGGTCGTCCGGAACCTGTCGATCCGCGAACGCGAACGAGGCCTATCGGCCGGCGAGAAGCGCATGATCCAGAAGGCCCGCCAGATCCTCGTCTCCGAGCTGACCTACGCCACCGGAGGCACGGAGGAGAAGGCCGAGGCCATGATCGACAAGGTCCTGGACGAGTCACACGGGGCTCGGATCCTCCAAGGCGCCTAAGCCCCCCACCGGATCCGGGAGCCCGGTCAAGTTCGCGTGCCCGCGCGTCGAGGCTTCTAGCAGACATGCCGGCTCCCGAGACCGATCCCGGGGCGGGGGAAGGGACCCCCAAGCCCGAGCCTGAGCGCTCGCGTCCACTCGGCGGGCGGCTCGTCGAGTTCGTCCGGCTGATCTTCGTCGTCTTGTTCGCGGCCGCCGGCTACACGGTGGCAACGCGGATCGGTGACGCCCACCCCTCACGCACCCTCATCGGGGTCGTGCTCGGTACGTCCTTCGGGTTCGTGCTCGGCGGCGTGCTCGGACGGCAGACCGTCTCGGCGGTGAGCTCGGCCGAGCAGCAGCTCCGGCGCGTGCCGGCTGCGGAGGTCGTGGCGGGCGTGGGCGGCCTCATCGCCGGGCTCGCGCTCGCAGCCCTCGCCTCGGTGCCGATCTTCCGACTGCCGCCGCTCGCGGCCTGGACGAGCGCAGCCTTCATGTACGTGACCCTCGGGTACGCGGGGTACCGGATCGGCCGAGCGAAGCACGCGGAGCTGTTCGACCTCATCGGCCTCAAGCCGAGGGCCGCCGGCGTCGGTCGCGGCGAGGTCTCGGTCATCGACACGAGTGCGCTCATCGACGGCCGGGTGGTCGACCTGGTGACGACGGGGTTCCTCTCGGGCGACCTCCTGATCCACAGCGCCGTCCTCCGCGAGCTCCAGGCGATCGCGGACTCGTCCGACCCGAAGCGTCGGGGTCGAGGCCGTCGCGGTCTCGACGCCGTCGCGGAGCTCCAGCGCGCGAGGACCGTGGATGTGCATCTCGTCGACGAGGACGGCATCTTCGACGTCGATGCGGCCCTCGTGCGGCTCGCGCGCGATCGAGGGGC
Source organism: Solirubrobacterales bacterium (assembly GCA_050259555.1). Lineage (GTDB taxonomy): Bacteria > Actinomycetota > UBA4738 > UBA4738 > HRBIN12 > HRBIN12. Next base: position 700 of record JBLNAW010000025.1, on the reverse strand, counting down.
TTCCCTCATCACCGCCGACCACAACCTGTCGAAGGTCGCGCAGGCGCTCTCGGTCCCCGTGCCGAACCTGAACCGGCTCGCCGCCGCCTTCCGAACCCCCGTAGGCGTGGGCGACGAGCTCATGGTCGAGCTCGTGAAGGACGGCCGAGAGCACGGTCAGGCGGTCGGCTACCTCGAGGACGGAACGATGGTCGTCGTCGAGGCGGCGGGCGATCGGATCGGCGCCGAGGTGCCGATCCAGGTCCGCAACGTGATCCAGACGACGACGGGCCGCATGGTGTTCGCGACCCTGCGCTGAACCCTCGTTCGCCACGCACCCGCCCGCGTCGAGCAAGTACGCTGCCCCCGTGCGGGACGCCGTCGCGATCGTGCTCGGCGCGGGCTCGGGGGAGCGGCTCGGCCTCGAGACGCCGAAGGCGTTCGTCCCACTCGGAGGCAGGCCGATCCTCGCTCGTGCAGCAGCGGCCGCGTTCGGCTGCCCGAGGATCGGGTTCGTCGTCGTCACCGCTCCTGCGGGAGATGAGGACCTCGCTCACGCGATGGTCGAGCCGCTCGGCGCGCACGTGGTCGTGTCCGGCGGCGCCACTCGGCACGCATCGGTGCGGGCCGCGCTCGCCGCGGTTCCCGACGGAGCGGGAGCGGTGCTGTGCCACGACGCCGCTCGAGCCCTCGCGACGTCCGATCTGTTCTCCGCCGTGCT
>JBLNAW010000024.1:0-9340 GCA_050259555.1 Solirubrobacterales bacterium | reverse complement strand
GCAGCTCTGTTCGGCGACCTCGAGACGCCCGTCAACGACCCACTGGGAGCTGTGATCGCGGACGGGCGCGTGAGCGACATGCTGCTCTTCGACGTGCCTGCGGCCCACCCGTCATCCCCGGGACAGCCGCTGCCCCCCGGTCGTTACCTGGTAACGGTCCTCGTGCCGAACGCGCTGTCCATCGTCATCGACGGGACGGTCCCCGCCGATCTCGAGTCGAACACGATGCTGATCGACGTCGAACCCGACCCGGACGTCTCCTATCGGATCTGGAGCGATCACGGCCACTGCTACGACGAGACGAGTGGATGGGGGTCCGATGAGATCTGGTGGGACGCATGGGTCGGAACGGCGAACCTCACAGACCCACCGGGATCCGGGGCCCTCCCCGACCCGCAGCACCTCGAGATCGACCGCGACGCCTGGAGCGACATGGACTCAGGCGAGGATCCCGGCGCGTTCGCGATCGACTTCCTGAAGGGCAAGCTCGGCTTGGGCGGTATGGCTGTCGTAGGACTCATCGGTTTCGAGGTCGACAGCGAGGACGCTGCCAAGGAGCAGATCCGCTCGTTCGGAGAGGCGTACGTCTACTACCTCAAGCAGGCGTTCATGGCCGCGGTGGGTCTGGAAGGTACGGCGGCGGCGGTCGCGAAGCTCATCAGCCTGACCCTCACACAGGGGCTGATCGTGCTCGCCGTGATCGCCGCCTTGGTGCTCGTGATCGGGCTGTTCTGGGCTTCATGGGCGGCGCCCGACCGTGTCGCCGTCGACATCTTCATCGCCGACGCGAAGTTGATGTGGAACCTGACGGATCCCACCACCCCCATGCCCCCCGATGAGTTCGATCGCTACCACGAGATCAGGACCCGGCACCTGCCCAGGGAGAAACGACCAGCGCCCCTGTCCGCGTCGACCGTGTACACCGCCGAGCATCGCTACCGGAGCATGATCGAGGACTCCGACTACGGCCTCGAGATCCGGTACTCGCGCTCGTGACGATGTGACACGTTCGCGGGTTCCTTGTTCTCCTGGAATGGCGAGTCGTCAGCCTACGCAGGGCGGCGCACCGCTCGGATGCTCGGGCGTACCACCCGATACAGCGCATAGGCCAAGATCAGTAGCCCGATGACGGTCCGGATCTGTCCCTCGGTCCACGGTGTTCGCCTCGACAGGGGACGTGCGACCGCTCGGCTCGCGGTGCCCCGCCATCCGGTGAGGGCAGACTCCCCGAGGGCCGAGACGACCCCGCCGCTTTCCAGCCCGCTCATATCTCTCCTCCGTCCTTCCGCCTCGCCGGGGTTGGTACCCCCCGAGCGATGGGTTCAACCGCCCTCCTTCGCGCTCGACGCGACGATCGCGGCATGGATATCCGGATCGTCGTCGGGCACGTCACGCGAGACGTCGCGGCTGCCTGCGTTGACTCCGAGAAGGGTCGAGCTCACCCCTCTGGTGAGCCCCCCTTCGCTCCGTGGAAGGAGCCCTGGCTGGATCGCGCCACCCGTGCTCTGTCGGTGTGGCTCGGTTCTTAGGCAACCCGTACGCGACGGGGATCCGTCGCGCGGGCGATCCTCGCCGGCTGACCGTAGAACATCTCGACCGTGGAGAAGCGCTCGTTCTCCGCCACGACGCGGTCGATCTCCGGGTTCTCGTGCGTCGGTGCGACCATGAACCTGACGGCCTCCGACCGCACCATCTCGTACTCCGGATCGGTCAGACGGACCCGCTGCCTGCAGCTCTCGTCGGAGCACTCGCAGAAGTAGTCGTGCATCGCTGCGATCGAGCCGGGGTTGGCGCGGTCTGCCTCGAGCGTCCACTCGTTGATGTCTCGTGAGGTCGCGGCGTTCCGCGCCTCCTCCGCCCGCCAGTCAGGGCCTGGCGCCGGCATCTGCGTCGTCCATCGGAGCGGCGGCCAGGACGTCCCGGGCCGCGAGGAGGTACTCGGTGCCGGTGAGCTGGAACAACCTGCGTGCGAACGGCCGTGCGCCGGCGACGAGCAGGCGGTGCCCGTTCATCTCGGCCCGCTGTCGGGCGTCCACGAACGCGTGGAGGCCCGCTACGTCCATGAAGGTCAGATCCCGCAGTTCGAGCACGACCTCGTCGACGCCGTCCCGCTCCAGAGCCGTCAGGGGCTCGGTCAGGAGTGGAGCGGTCCACATGTCGAGTTCGCCGTGGAGGAGGAGTCTGGCGACGCCGTTCGATTTCTCGATCCGGGTGGTGAGGAGCGGTTCCGGGTCCATCTGAGACCCCCTCGGAACGGGTCCCGCCGAGGCGAGGCCGGGTGGCGACCGTTGGCTGGGGTCCTGGACAGGAACCGAGATGCTAGGGCTCCTCGAGAACCCACTCTACACCTTCTATCCGGGGAGCGCGAACCCGCGCTAAGATGTGGCGACTGAGAGACTCGACGCGTCTGATGGAACCTGAGAACATCGATCGGTTGCGCGTGCTCGTGTGCGACGGGCCGGGAGTCCATCTCGAGCAGGTCACCACCACCGTCGTGGGCCTCGGGCACGAGGTGATCGCGCGGGAATCCTCCCTCCCGGACGTCGCCCGGATCACCGAGAGCGAGCGCCCCGACGTTGCCCTCGTCGTGGTTCACGAGGGGACCGCCAAGGCGCTCGAGCTGATCGACATGATCGTGCACGAGGCCGCGTGCCCGGTGATCGCGGTGCTGGATGTCCAGGACCGCGGGTTCATCGCCGAGGCGGCCAAGCGAGGGGTCTTCGCCTACGTCGCCCGAGGGGAGGATCCCGAGGAGCTGCAGAGCCAGATCGACATCGTCCTTCGGCGCTTCGCCGAGTACCACGCACTCGAGGGAGCCTTCGGTCGCCGCGCGGTCACTGAGCGAGCCAAGGGCATCCTGATGGAGCGACACGGCATCGATGAGCAGGCGGCGTTCCACATGCTCCGCGACCACGCGCGACGGACCCAGCGGAGGGTGGTCGACGTCGCGGAAGCCGTCGTCCTCGGTCGATCCATCCTTCCCGCCCGACACGCCGCAGAGCGTGAGTCGATCCCCGGCCTGGAGCGGAGCGGGGAGATACCGGCGCCGTAGGCATCTCGGTCGGCAACTTCATCGGCCACCTGGAGGCTCGCTGTCATCCGCCGCTCGGCGTGGTGGGGGACCCGGGCCACGAGGGACGTACGGCCGTCGAAGGCGTGCGGGATCGGGGGGACGCTGTCCGGGCGCGCGGAGCGAGATGCGTGGATGAAGCCAGCGTCTCGGCGCGCTGAAGGAGGATGCGCTCGGTGACGATGGCTGCGCGCCCCGAGTTCGAGGATCTCCTCGCACCGATCATGCTGGTCGGCCAGCTGCCGTGGATGCTCGTGTTCGCATGGATCGCACGGCGGCTGCTCGGCCTCGGTCCGGTCCGGTTGTGGAAGACGCTCGCCGCGGGCTTCATCGGCTGGCTCGCCGGCAGCGCCATCACGCTCCTCGTCTACGAGCGGACGTCGAACACGGCGACGCTGCTCACGGTGAGTCTCGCTACGCCGATCCTGTTCACGATGCTCGCCGTGGTCGCGCTGGAGCTCGGCGCTCGGCCGGGTCGCGCTGCGACGCCGCCGGGCACGATCCCTCACCCGGTCCGGAACGTCCGAGAGCGCTTCGCTCGGCTCCGCAGGTACGTGCAGATCGCGCGGATCGCGGCTCGACATGGGATCCGGATGCGCCGCGGCAACGAGCCGCTTCGGGTGCCGGCCCGACAGGTGCGCCTCGCGATGGACGAGGCGGGGTGCATGTTCGTGAAGCTCGGACAGATGCTCGCGGGCCGACCGGATGTGGTGGGACCGGCGCTCGCGATCGAGCTCGCGCACCTGCAGGAGGATGTCGCCCCCGCACCCTGGGAGGACGTGGAGGCGTTGCTCCGCGACGAGCTCGGGTGCCCGCTCGAGGAGGCGTTCTCGAGCTTCGAGCGCGAGCCCGTGGCCGCGGCCTCGATCGCGGAGGTCCATCGCGCCACGCTCGCGGAGGACCACGCCCACGTGGTCGTGAAGGTCCAGCGCCCGGGCGTCCGAGCGCTCGTCGAGCGTGACCTGTCGATCATGCTCCGCGTGGCCGCCAGGGCCGAGCAGCGGATGGCGTGGGCACGCAGCGCCGGCGTCGCCGCGATCGCGCGCGAGTTCGCCGAGAACGTGATGCGGGAGCTCGACTTCGAGCAGGAGTCGAGGAACATCACCGAGGTCGCGGCCGCGCTCACCTCGACGCCCGAGGTCCACGTCCCCGACGTCCGGGTCGACCTGTCGACGTCGCGCGTGCTCGTGATGGAGGAGCTCGATGGGGTCACGCTCGCGCAGGGTGGACGCCTGGCGGCGCTCGACGTCGACCGGCAGAAGCTCGCCGACGTGCTCCTTCGCGCCTCGCTCGCATGCGTGATGAACGGAGAGCGGTTCCACGCCGACCCGCACCCCGGGAACGTGATGGTGCTCGAGGACGGTCGGCTGGGGCTGCTCGACCTGGGGTCCACCGGGCGGCTGGATGCGGTCGAGCAGGCGTCGATCGCCGCCATGCTCACCGCGATCAGGCGGAACGACCCGGAGCTCCTGCGCGAGGCCGTGCTCGAGATCGCCGTCTCGCGTCAACCCGTCGACGAGCGGCGCCTCGAGCGCGCGCTCGCCCGGTTCATGGCGCGGCACCTCGGGGCCGGCGCCGTTCCGAACGTCGCGATGCTGCAGGACCTCGCGCGGACGTTCCTCGACCTCGGGATCGCGCTGCCGGCCTCCACCACCCTCCTGTTCCGGATGCTCGTCACGCTCGAGGGCACGCTCACCACGCTGTGCCCCGGATACCCGCTGATCCAGGCGGCCCAGGACTTCGCGCCGGGGCTGATCCAGGAGCGGGTCGACGTGTCGGACCTGAACGGCCGGATCCGTGACGAGGCGGTGGCCCTCCTGCCGGTCCTGCGGCGCGCGCCTCGTCACCTCGACCGGGTGGCGACGCTGATCGAACGCGGCGAGCTGCGGGCGAACCTCAGCCTGTTCGCCACCGAGCGCGATGCGCAGGTCCTCACCCGGCTCGTCGACCGGGTCCTGGTGGCGTTCGTCGGCGCGGCCCTCGGCATCGTCTCCGCGCTGCTGCTCGGGCTGTCGGGGGGTCCCGTGGTCTCCGGCTCGGTCACCCTCTTCGACATCTTCGGCTACGTCGGCCTCGCGCTCTCGACCGTGCTCCTCCTGCGGGTCGTCGTCGCGGCGATCAAGGGAGATGCGTCGACGGACGACCGGCCGTGAGCTCCCGCTCGGTTCCCTGAACGGCCGAACGAACACGACACGGAACCTCGGCTCAGGCTGGGTCACCATAACCGGACACCACTTGTACGCTGGGTCGATGACGGGCGAGCCGGGGAACGGGGTTCGACTCGCTGAGCTTGTGGCGGCGCTGTCACTGGCAACGGACCTCGGCCTGGGCCAACCACAGCAGCACATCATCCGTCAGACGCTGATCGCGATGCGGATGGCGGAGCTCGAGGACCTGTCCGAGGACGAGCGCGCAGCGATCTTCTACGTGTCGCTCCTCGCATGGGTCGGCTGCGTCGCCGACGCGCACGAGATGGGCAAGTGGTTCGGCGACGACCGGACCGTGCGGGCCGACAGCTATCTGATCGACATGACGGGTCTGCCGATGATGCGCTTCATGATCGGCCACGTCGCCGGCGGGAGCCCTCCGATCCAGCGGCTCACGATGATCGGTCGGTTCCTGGCCGGCGGGTCGAAGGAGGTCAAGCGGTCGATGGCCGCCCACTGTGAGGCCTCGGGCGACCTGTCGCTCCGACTCGGGCTCGGTCCGGAGGTTCGCGACCCGCTCCAGCAGGCGTTCGAGCGCTGGGACGGCAAGGGGTCTCCCGCCCGATTGGCCGGATGGGAGATCGCGCGGATCATGAGGATCGTCCAGGTGGCCAACGACGTGGAGGCGTTGCACCGGATCGGCGGCGTGGACGCTGCGGTCGAGATGCTCCGCTCCCGACGGGGCACAGAGTTCGACCCCGAGCTGGTCGATCACTTCTGCGCACATGCCGAGGAGCTGCTCGCCTCGATCGACGAGCTCGACGGTTGGGATGCCCTCATCGGCGATCACGCCGAGTTGGGACGTGAGCTGAGCGGTGAGGATCTCGATCGGGCGTTGGAGGCCTTCGCCGACTACGCGGACGTCAAGTCGCCGTCCCGGCTCGGACATTCGCGAGCGGTCGCGCAGCTCGCCGCCGCGGCGGCCGGCACGCTCGGCCTTCCGAGCGACGACATCGCGCTCGTTCGCCGGGCTGCACTCGTGAGCGACGTCGGCGCGATCGGCGTGTCCGCCGGCATCTTGGACAAGGCCGGGCCGTTGACCTCGGCCGAGCGGGAACGGATCCGCACCCACCCCTACCTCACGGCGCGCACGTTCTCGAACCCACCAGCATTGGCCGCGATCGGACAGCTCGCCGCGAAGCACCACGAGCGGATGGACGGGTCCGGCTACCCCTCGGGCCTCACGGCCGAGAGCCTCCCGATGACCGTCCGCCTGATCGCGGCCGCGGACGTGTACCAGGCGTTGCTCGAACCGCGGCCCTATCGAGAGCCCATGACGCGGGACGAGGCTCGGGAGGTGCTCGCGGCCGAGGTGACCCGGGGCCGTCTCGACGGCGAGGCCGCTCGCGCCGTGTTGGACGCGGCCGGACATCGGGTTCGCCGCCATGCGCGTCAGCCGGGCGAGCTCACCGCTCGCGAGGTCGAGGTCTTGGTGCTGCTCTCGCGTGGGCTGACGAGGAAGCAGATCGCGCACGAGTTGACCATCTCGTCCAAGACCGTCGGCAACCACGAGGAGCACATCTACGCCAAGCTCGGCGTGAGCACCCGGGGTGCGGCCGCGCTGTACGCGATGCGGCACGGGTTGGTCTCCATGTACGGGGCCGGGGAAGGGTAGGCCGGGCACCCACCGCTGCGGCCCCCGACCGCGCCAACATGCCTGAAATCGGATGCATCTGGTCCGGAAGATGAGGCAGATGCCCCATGACGGATCGGGGCCACCTCCCTAGCTTCGGATGCATGAGCGGAGCGACGACCACGGACCGACTGCAGGAGGTGGGGGAGCGCTTCGTGGACGCGATCGCCCGCCGCGACTTCGACCGGTTGCGGGCGGCGATCGCGGACGACGTGCGGTTCCGCCTCCTGGTGCCGAAGGGGCCGCAGGCTCACACCGGGGCGGGCGAGACGGTGGGCAGGTTCGTCGGCTGGTTCGAAGAGGCGAGGGAGCTGCAGCTCGAGTCCTCGAGCGTTCAGGACGTGTCCGGGCGACTGGCGCTCGTCTACCGCTTCCGCCTCCTCGACGCCGACGGATGGCAGGTGATCGAGCAGCACCTGATGGCCGACGTCGCGCAGGACGGCCGACTGGAAGCGATCGATCTCCTGTGCTCCGGCTTCCGTCGCGATCCTGGGTCCGAGACCGAAACGAACGGGATCCACCGGTTCGACGCGGGCAACCTCGGGTGCGCCGACGGACTGGCGGGAGAGTTCCGGCGGCGGATCGGGGAGATCCCGCTCGGCGATGTGCTCGAGGTGACCGCGCGTGACCCCGCGGCGAAAGAGGATCTGCCTCCGTTGGCCCGGATGATGGGCCACGAGGTTCGTTCGGTCGAGACGCAGGGTGACGGGCGTCTTCTGGTGACGGTGGAAAGGAGACGATGATGAGCGAGCGGTTGATCTTCAACTGCACGCACGGCAAGGAGGACCCGGAACGGGCGACGCTTCCGTTCGTCGCGGCGAACATCGCCGCGACGGCCGGGCAGGATGCGGTGGTCCTCTGCACGATCGATGCGGTGTGGCTCGGTACCGAGGGCGGGACCGAGGGCATCGCCCAGCCCGGGCTCCCGGTGCTGAACGACCTCTACCAGGAGTTCGTCGACAACGGCGGCCAGGTCTGGCTCTGCGGAGCCTGCACGAAGCCAAGGGGCATCGACGAGAGCCAGGTGCGCAAGGGGTCCGCGATCATCGGTGCGGCCAAGGTGGTCGAGGAGGTCGTGGCGGGCGCCAAGACCGTGGCGTTCGCATGAAGGGAGGCGGCTCGATGACCGAGGTGCGCTGGGACGGAGGAGCGACGTACGAGATGACCCTCGACGCGCGCTGCGACGCGCCTCCTGCGGCCGTGTACGACGAGCTCGCCGACCTCTCGACCCACCTGGAGTGGGCGGGCAAGCAGCAGTACCGGGGGTTCCGGCTGCTCTCGCTGCGCGGCTCGGGACCGGTGGAGACCGGAACCGGGTTCACGAGCGTCGGTTCGATCCCCATGGCCCGGGCGAGGTGGGAGAACCAGAACGAGGTCGTCGAGGCGCGGCGCCCCGAGTCGCTCGAGTTCCACACGGACGGCCTCATCGTGTGGCGGAGCGGGAAGCGGACCGAAGCGCGGTACGAGCACCGATACGAGATCAGACCGGATGGGACGGGCTCGCGCGTGACCTACCGGCTCCGCCAGACGGAGGTCACGAACCCCCCGCTCCGGATGCGCCTGCCGCTGATGAGGACCATGACGCACCGGGTGATGATCCCGCGCTTCTGCCGACGCGGGTTCGGCAACCTGTTGCGGTCGGCCGGTCGACGGGCGGCGAGCGTCGCGGTGTAGGAACCCGCGGACGTGCCGCTCCCACTGCCGGGGCGGCACGTCCGCTGGCGGAGCGGCCGTCCTGCGGGTAGGGTCACACCCTCGCACCCGGTCTGGGTCACGGAGGGGGGGCCGTGTCTGAGCAGCGACGAGCCGAGTCCTGGCCGACCACGATCGCCGCCGGCCTGCTCATCGGCGCCGTCGAGTCGGTGCTCGCGGTGGCGTTCGCCGCGTTGGTGTTCGCCGGCTACCTCATGTACTTCCTCACCGACGGCATCGGCCTGTACCTCGGAGCGGCCGCCCTGACGCTCGCCCTCTTCGCGTGGCGCGCGGGCAGGCGTGGCTCGGTCGGAGGCCTGCAGGCATCGAGTGCCGCGGTGCTGACGATCGTCGCTGCGAGCACGGCCGTCGGCGTGTACGGGAGCGTCGACCGAGCCTTCCTCACCGTCGTCGCCATGACCCTCGTGGTGACGATGCTCTGCGGGTTGGTCTTCTTCGTGCTCGGGATGCGACGGCGAGCGGACGTGATCCGGTTCGTGCCGTACCCGGTCGTCGGGGGGTTCCTCGCGGGCATCGGATGGCTGCTGCTGAAGGGTGGGATCTACGTCGCCTCGGACATGTCGCCGTACCTCGATCCGGTCGGCGACCTGCTGAAAGCTCCCGTGCTCCAGCTCTGGCTCCCGGCGCTCGCGTTCGGCGTGATCCTGCTCCTTTCGGTCCGGCTCCTGAAGCGACCCCTCGTGATCCCGGCGGTGATCGGGATCGGCCTGGTGGCCT
>JBLNAW010000023.1:0-9079 GCA_050259555.1 Solirubrobacterales bacterium | reverse complement strand
AGAAGACGCTGTGGACCTCGCGGACGGACGGCGCCCAGCCCCTACTCCGCACGTGCCTCGACGACGCCGATCAGGCGGACGCGGTGTGCGGCTCGGTGCTCGAGCATCGCGAGCGCGGAACGGCGCTGAAGGAGCAGGCGGTCCTGTTCCGCGCCGCCCACCACAGCGACGTGCTCGAGGTCGAGCTCGCGCGCCGCAACATCCCGTTCGTGAAGTACGGCGGCCTGAAGTTCCTCGAGAGCGCGCACGTGAAGGATGCCCTCGCGGTCCTGCGGATCTGCGACAACCCGCGCGACGAGGTGAGCTGGTTCCGCGTGCTCCAGCTCCTCGACGGGGTCGGCCCGGCGACCGCTCGACGGGTGATGGCCTCGCTGCACGTCGAGGACGGCTCGGCGCTCTCTCGGCTCACCGACGGCGACCCCGTCGAGGCGCCGCTGGCCGCGCAGGCCGAGCTCGAGGCGCTCCGCGAGGTGGTGCGCACCTGCGCCGCCGAGACCGCTCCCCCGCCGGCGGTCCAGCTCGAGCAGGTGCGGCGGTGGCTCGAGCCGATCCTGCGGCGGCGCTCGGACGCGCCCGAGCCGCGGATCCGCGACCTCGAGCAGCTCGAGCAGCTCGCGGGCGGGTTCCCGACGCGCGAGCGGTTCGTCACCGACCTCACGCTCGACCCGCCGAGCTCGACCTCGGACCTCGCCGGGCCGCCGCTGCTCGACGAGGACTACCTCGTGCTCTCGACCGTGCACTCGGCCAAGGGCGGCGAGTGGGACGTCGTGCACGTGATCCACGCCGCCGACGGCATGTTCCCCTCCGACATGGCGACCGATGACGACGAGCAGATCGAGGAGGAGCGCCGGCTCTTCTACGTCGCGCTCACCCGTGCGCGGCACCACCTCGAGGTCTCGTTCCCGCTCCGCTACCACCGGCGCTCGGGCGGTCGCGAGGACCGCCACTGGTACGCGCAGCTCACGCGCTTCCTCCCGCCCGAGGTCCGCGCGCACTTCCGCACGGAGACCACCTACTCGGACCGGGCTGAGGATGGGACGGTCGTGACGACGGCCGGCACGAGCGAGGGGGTCGACGTCCTCCTCGCCGGCCTGTTCGCGGTCGACTGAGGTTTCGTCAGACCGAGGCGCCCGGAACCGGGCCTTCGGTCACTCGCCGGGCACGGCGCAGCCGGCCTCGTTCATCGCCGACACCGCCGCCCAGTACTCCATGATCTGCGACGGCGGGGGGCCGGGCTCGATGCCGATCACGTAGATGCTGTCGCGACCTCGCGTGGTGTGGCCCGGCTGCAGGTGCGAGATCCGCTCGGCGTCCAACCGGTCGCAGCTCTTCCCGTAGAGCGCCGTGAGCATCCCGTAGGCGAGGAGGACCGCCAGCGCGAGCGCGACGACGACCAGCCCCCCAAGCGCGAGCTCCTTCATCCGCTTCGACCAGGTCACCGAGCCTCCTTGCGAACGGCGGCGCTCCTCGAGTGTCCCACGTACCATCGCGGGTCATGGAGGTGCTCCGCTTCGACGATGCCCCGGCGTTCCTCGAGCGCGCGATGCCGCTCCTCGCGCCCGATACCGAGGCCGAAGCGCGACACAACCTCATCCTCGGGATCGCGGGAAGCGTCGTGAACCACCCCGACCTGTTCTCCAGCTATCGGGCATGGCTGGCGGTGGACGACGGCCGCCCACTCGCCGCGGCCTCCCGGACGCCGCCGTTCAACGCCGTCCTGGCCGATCCGCTGTCCGCCGCGGCCCTCGACGCGGTGATCGACGCGATCGCCGGGGACGACCGGGAGACGCCGGGGTTGGTCGGCAACGTGCCGCACGTCCACGCCGCCGCCGATCGATGGACCGAGCGGGCGGGTGCGAGCGCCGAGGTCGAGCAGCGGCAGGGCGTCTACGCGCTCCTCGCGGTCGAGCCGGTCCCGACGACGCCCGGCCGCGCTCGCGAGGCCACCCGAGCCGACCGCGGCCTCCTGGTCGCGTGGCTCCACGCGTTCGCCGACGAGGCGACCGGCGGCCCGCCCGGCGAGCCTGGGCTCCTCGAGCGGATGCTCGATGCTCGCCTCGACGGCGACGACGCCGGCTACTGGCTGTGGGAGGACGACGGCGGACCGGTGAGCCTGTGCGGTTACGCGAGTCCCACCCCAGGTGGGATCCGCATCGGCCCCGTGTACACCCCGCCCGAGCACCGGCGCCGCGGCTACGCGACCATCCTCGTCGCCGAGCTCAGTCGGTGGCTCCTCGGCCAGGGTCACCGCGCCTGCTACCTCTACACGGACCTCGCGAACCCGACCTCGAACTCGATCTACGGCAAGATCGGCTACCGGCGGGTCTGCGACTCGGCCGAGATCCGGTTCCGGTAACCGCTACGCCTTCTTGCCGCTCCCGAGCATCTCGCGGGCCGCGTTCGCTCCCGGCGCGCCGGTCACGCCGCCGCCGGGGTGCGCTCCCGAGCCGGCGAGCCACAGCCCCGGGACCCCGAAGCGGTAGCGCGCGTGCCCGATCAACGGCCGCCACGCGAACCACGAGTCGAGGGCCGGCTCGGTGTGCAGGACGTGTCCGCCCGACAGGCCGTACTCGGACTCGAGGTCCACCGGCGTGATGACCTGCCGAGCCGTCACGAGGTCGCCGAGCCCTGGCGCGTACATCTCCATCGTCTTCACGACGAGGTCGCCCAGGTTCTCGCGCTCGGCGGCCCAGTCGCCCTCGCGGAGGTCGTGCGGCGTCCACTGCGCGACGATGCTGAGCACGTGTTGGCCCTCGGGCGCGAGGCTCGGGTCCGACAGGCTCGGGATCGTCGCCTCGAGGAAGGGCTCCTCGCTGATCCGCCCGTACTTCGAGTGGTCGAAGGCGTGCTCGAGGTAGTCGATGCCGGGGCCGATCACGATACGGCCTCGGAGCTGTTCCTCGGTCGCGCCGTTGAAGCTCGGCAGGCCCGAGAGCGCCAGGTTCACCTTCGACGCGCGCCCGCTCTGGCGGATGTTGCCGGCTCGCCAGCGTAGGTGCGGCCCGGCGACCACCGGGTCCAGGAGGTCGACGATCGTGTGCCTCGGGTCTGCGGCCGAAACCACGCGCGTCGCCGAGATCTCGGAGCCGTCCGCGAGCGCGACGCCCGTCGCGCGGCCGTTCCGCGTGACGATGCCCACGACCTCGGCGCCGGTGCGGATCTCGACGCCGAAGGACTTCGCCGCCGAGGCGAGGGCCTCGGCGAGCGCGCCCGGCCCGCCCTTCGCGAAGGTCGACTGCCCGGCCGCCCCGCCGTCGTTGCCGGCCGACTCCGTGAGGTAGTTCGTCGTGCTCCCGGCCGACCACGCCGCCTGCTGCGTGTAGAGCAGGCCGCGTGAGACGACCGCGGCCTGGAGCGCGTCGTCCTCGAGGCTCTCGGCGACGAAGTCGGCGAGGGCCATCGGCAGCGAGCGCGTGATCTCGCGCCCGGCCTTCGGGCCGAGGTCCTTGTACGCCTTGCCGAGCTTCAGCCCGACGATGGCGTCGGCGAACGTCGGCGACTTCACGTCGGGCGGGGTGGCCACGTTCAGGTGCGCCACGAAGCTCGAGAGCGAGCGCACCTTCTTGTCGAACATCGGGTACGCCTGCGCGTCGGCGACGCTCCGCTCGCGGAGCCCGCTCGCGGTCTTCTGCACGTCGGACCACAGCGTGATCGCCGGGCCCTCGGGCTGCGGCGCGAACACGCGCACCGAGGGCTCGATCAGCACGAGCCCGTGCCGGATCAGCCCGAGGTCGTCGATCACCGACTTGCGCAGGCGGCCGACCGTGTGGACGATGCCGGGCGCCTTCACGCCGGGCGCGACCTCGACCGTGTCGAGGATCCCGCCCACGCGCTCGCGCTTCTCGAGCACGAGCACTCGCTTGCCGGCCTTGCCGAGGTACGCCGCGGCGACGAGGCCGTTGTGACCCGCGCCGATGACGATCGCGTCGTAGGTCGCCATCACGCCACCGCCTTCCTGCCGGCCTTCTGTTCCTTCAGCAGCTCGAGCGCCGCGATCCGGCCGTTCGCGCCCATGAGGCCGCCGGCCGGGTGCACGGCCGAGCCGCACATCCACAGGTCCTTGATCGGCGTGCGGTACCGCGCCCACCCGGGGACCGGCCGGTTGAAGAACAGCTGCTCGAGGGACAGCTCGCCCTGGAAGATGTTGCCCTCGGTGAGGCCGACGATCTGCTCCATGTCGAACGGGCTCAGGACCTGCTTGTCGATGATGAGGCTCCGGATGTTCGGGAACCGCTCCTCGAGCGTGTCGATCACGTTCTCGCCGAACGCGGTCCGCATCTCGTCGTCCCAGACCTTGCCGTCCTCGAGCTTGTACGGCGCGTACTGGACGAAGCACGACATCGTGTGCTTGCCGGGCGGCGCCATCGACGGATCGACCAGCGTCGGGAAGATGCAGTCGATGTACGGACGCCGGCTGAAGCGGCCGTACTTCGCGTCGTCGTACGCGCGCTCCATGTAGTCCACGCCCGGGCTGAAGCTGATCGCGCCGCGGAGCCACTCGCCGACGCCGGGCTTGCACGCGAGCTCGGGCAGGCCGTCGAGCGCGATGTTCACCTTGCCGGAGGAGCCGCGGTACTTGTACTTCGCGACGTCCTCGCGGAACGACGGGTCGAGGTGGCTCGGCTCGATGAACTTGAGGAACGTGAGGTTCGAGTCCACGCTCGACATCACGACGTCGGCCGCGATCTCCTCACCCGACTCGAGCGTCACGCCGACCGCCCTGCCGTTGCGGACGTCGATGCGCGCGACCGGCGCCTCGGTGCGGACCTCGGCGCCGAACGCCCGAGCCGCGTTCCCGCACGCGTTCGAGATGCCGCCGGTGCCGCCGCGCGGGATGCCCCACGCGCGGAACGCGCCGTCGATCTCGCCCATGTAGTGGTGGAGCAGCACGTACGCCGTGCCGGGTGACTGGATGCCCTGGTAGGTCCCGATGATGCCGGAGGCGGACATCGTCGCGATCAGCGGATCGATCGAGAACCACTGGCGCAGGAACTCGGTCGCGCTCATCGTCATGAGCTTCACGAACGAGTCCTGCATGCGCTCGGGCAGGTCGTGGAAGTCCTTCGCGAAGCTCGCGACCGACGTCCACTCGCGCGCCTTGATGTTGCCCTGGTCGGGCGGGACCATCGACAGGAACGGCTTCACGAACCGCGCGATCTCGGCCATGAGCTTGCCGTACTCCTCGTAGGCCTCCGCGTCGGTCTTGTTCCAGCGGCGGATCTCGCGGATGTTCTTGCCGTGGTCGTTCACGCGCCACAGGTAGTCGTCCTCGAGCGGCGTGATCGTGCCGTCGAGCGGCAGGATCTCCAGACCGTGCTTCGGGAGCTCGAGCTCGCGGATGATCTCGGGCCGTAGGAGCGAGACCACGTAGGACATCACGCTGAACCGGAAGCCGGGGACGATCTCCTCGGTCACCGCGGCGCCGCCGAGCACGTACCGCTTCTCGAGGACCACCACGCGCTTGCCGGCCTTCGCGAGGTACCCCGCCGCGATGAGCCCATTGTGGCCGCCACCGATGATCACGACGTCGTATCGCTGCGTCACCGTTCGCCTCCTCAGTCGCTTGACCGGGGGTCAAGGCACGCTCTCGTGGAACGGCGCAACCGCGCCGCTGGCCATGCTAGAAGGGCCCGCGAGGGCCGACCATGGGCACCTTGACCACAGGTCAGCAGGTGCGCTCATCGGGGCAGGTCAGGGGGGCTCCCACGGATGGATACTGAGGGTCGGACGGTTCCTCGAGGACGATCGTCAGGAGGTTCCCGTGAGCGTCGGCACCGCGTTCCACCCGCGCACGTCTGAGCTCAACACGAAGATGGCCTGGGGCGAGTGGGCCGGGTACTGGTCCGCCGCCGTCTACGCCGACTTCCACGACATCGAGTACAACGCGATCCGCGAAGCGGCCGCGATGTTCGACACCTCGCCGCTGTACAAGTTCGTGATCTCGGGACCAGACGCGGCTCGGCTGCTCGACCGCGTGATGACGCGAGACGTCCGCAAGCTCGCGGTCGGTCGCGTCCTGTACTCGCCGTGGTGCGACGAGGACGGGAAGGTCCTCGACGACGGCAACCTCGCGCGCATCGAGGAGGACCGCTTCCTGCTCACCGCTGCCGACCAGGCGCTGCGGTGGCTGCGGATGAACGCGGCGGGCCTCGACGTGCGGGTCGAGGACGTCTCCGAGACGGTCGCCGGGCTCGGCCTGCAGGGTCCGCTCTCGCGCGACGTGCTCGAGAAGGCGACCGGGCAAGACTGGAAGGACCTCCGCTACTTCGGCCACCGCCGCACCGAGATCGCGGGCGTGCAGATCGACGTCACGCGGACCGGCTTCACCGGCGACCTCGGCTACGAGCTGTGGGTCCCGGCCGACGGCGGCGTCGAGGTGTGGGACGCCGTCTGGGAGGCCGGTCAGGACTACCGGATCCGCCCGATCGGCATCCGAGCGCTCGACGTCGCCCGCGTCGAGGCCGGCCTCATCATGATGGACGCCGAGTACACCGGCGCCCGGCACGCGACGTCCACCGCGCCCGAGGAGTTCTACTCCCCCTTCGAGCTCGGCCTCGGCCGCCTCGTCGACTTCGGCAAAGAGAACTTCATCGGCAAGCGCGCGCTCGAGCACGAGCAGGCGAAGGGCGGCCCGAAGCGCCGGCTCGTCGGCCTGCACGTGGACTGGACGGGCATCGAGGGCATGTTCGCCAAGCACGGGCTCGCGCCGGCCGTCTCGCCGTTCGTGGATCGCGACCCGGTCCCGCTCTACAAGCAGGGCCGCAAGATCGGCCGCGCGACCAGCGTCACCTGGGGCATCACGATCAAGAAGATGGTCGGCTTCGGCTCGGTGCCGCCGTCGATGTCCGCCCCCGGCGAGCGGTTCCAGATCGAGTGGACCGTCGAGGGCGAGCGCGGCAAGGTCTCGGCCACGGTGATCGAGTACCCCTTCCTGGACCTGCCCCGCAAGCGCGCGTAGCGATCCGGCGCCGAACGCGGCGACCTCTGGGAGGATGGTCGTCGTGCGACCGCTCTCGTCCCGCGCCCTCGTGTTGCTGGCCCTCGCGGGCGCCCTCGTCGCCTTCGTCATCGTCGCGACCGGCAGTCTGATCGCCGGCGTCGTCGCGGGGCTGCTCGTCGCCGGCTCGGCGGTCGTGGTGGCTCGGAACAGGGGCGCAGTCAGCGATGACGCGTCCGACCCCGGGCGGCGGCGGCTCCTCGCGATGCTCGGCGGGCTCGGACTGGCTGGGGTGGCCGGCGGCGTCGGCGCTGGCCGCGCGGCGAAGGTGCTCACGGCCCCCGATCCCGACCCGCGGCTCGAGGTGATGGCCAAGGAGCTCGGCGCCGAGTCGCTCGAGCTCGTCCGCCGGCAGTTCCACCCCGAGCGCTCGGGCGATCTTCAGCTCGTGCTCGCGCCGTACAACTCGTCGAACTACTCCAACGAGTCACGCTCGCTCGTCAAGGACGACCCTCGCTCGAGCCATGCCTCGGTGTGGCTCTACCTCGAGCGGATCCCGCTCCTCGTGCACGCGCCGGGGATCGTCGAGCCCTCGGACCATACGGAGCGCGTGACGCTCGCCGATCTCGCGCCGACGACCGCGCACCTCATGGGATTCGACGGCTTCCACGCGGTCGACGGGACGGTGCTCCCCGGCATCGAGCGCCCGGCGACGCCCCCGAAGGTGATCGTCACGTTCGTGATCGACGGCGGCGGCTGGAACGTGCTCCAGCACTGGGACGACCAGGACGACGCGAAGACCGCGTGGCCCGAGCTGAAGCGCCTCATGCGCTCGAGCGCGACCTACCGAGACGCGATCATCGGGACGTTCCCGGCGGTCACCGCGTGCTCCCACGCGACGATCGGCACCGGCGCGTTCCCCCGGACCCACGGGATCACCGGACACAACCTCCGATACGAGGGCCGGCCGGTGAAGGCGTGGGGCACCCCAGGACAGGCCGACCCCTCGTTCCTGCTCGTTCCCACCCTCGCCGAGGCCTGGAACCAGGCAACCGACGACGGCGCCTGGGTCGGCGAGCTCGGGTACCAGATCTGGCACCTCGGGATGCTCGGGCGGGGCGGGAACCGTCCGCTCGGCGACAAGCCGGTCGCGATCTTGTGGGACGAGGACGGCGGCGGAGGGTGGATCCCGCAGAACCCCGACCTCTACCGCATGCCGAGATCGTGGCCCGGCATCGACCGGCTCGATCAGCTCGTCGGCGCGTACGCCGACCCCGGCATCGACGACCAGTACACGCTCACGGGCAAGAAGGCGATCTGCTGCACGCCGCCGATCATCGAGTACGAGGGCGACGTCATCGCATCGACGTTCGACTCCGAGCCGATCGGCGAGGGCCCGAACACCAGCCTGCTCTACATCAACGTGAAGGCGCCCGACTACGCCGGACACGTCTACAACTTCCTGTCGCTCCGCCAGAAGTTCGCCCTGCTCGAGACCGATCGCCAGATCGGGCGCGTGGCTCGGATCCTCGAGGAGCGGTTCGCACCCGGCGAGTACGTCCTCATCGTCACGGCCGACCACGGGCAGTGCCCGACCGTGAACCTCTCGGGCGGGGTGCGCCTGGACCCGATCCAGATCCAGCTCGACATCGAGCGCCGGTACGACCGCTCGGTGTTCGGCCTGGTCGAGAGCGTCGTGCCGTCGGAGATCTACCTCGCGAGCCGCGCGATGGCCGACACCGGCATCACCGACGCGCAGGTCGCGGCGTGGCTCGCCGACTACCGGTACGGCGAGAACATCGGGCCGTACGTGCCGGAGGTCGCGATCGACCGCGATCGATTCGACCAGCCGATCTTCGCGGCCGTGTTCCCGCGCTCGTACCTCGAGCGGCTCGTGGACGCCGACCTGTCGGTCTACGGCCCCGGCGTGTACGAGAGCGACCCGCTCGGGATCCCGCCGATCACCTGGTAGCGGTCAAGAGCGTCCGACCGGCACCTGACCCGGCGCGCCGGCGAGCGCGTACATGATGAGCACGACCGCCGCGATGAGCATGACGGCGAGGACGACCGAGACGATCCGCCTCGGTTCCGCGACGTGAACGGTCACGGGCGACCTCCTGTGTCCAGTCTGCGCCGAGGGCG